>NZ_LWFE01000921.1:0-12347 GCF_001635675.1 Oleiphilus sp. HI0061
ATGATGCTGCTCTTTATTAAGCTCACTATTAATTAGCAGCCCCAACATACCTAAGACACCATTCATTGGTGTACGTATTTCATGGCTCATGCTGGCTAAAAACTCGCTTTTGGCTCTAACAGCAGACTCGGCCTCATCCCGGGCAACGATAAGCTCTTTAGTCTTCTGCTCTAATGCTGCCAATGCATACTTAGATTCTTGATCACTCGCCTCTAAAGCCTTTTCATGCATTTGCCTCATTACCAGCATATGATTGAACGCTTCAGCCAAGCGTCCTATTTCATCATTGCTATCAATCTCGACTCGCTGATCCATCTCTCCTGCCGCAACAGCCATTGTTGCTTCTGCAAGCTTTGTAATGGGCCTAGAAACTCGTCGTGCCTGCCACAAAGCCAAGACAATACTAAGCAGCCCGGTCAGTATGACAAATACCGTTACTATCTGTTTTAGCCAATACGCCGAAGCCAAAGCTTCTTTCTTATCTACCTCGCTGATCAAACTCCACTCAATATTAAATATGCGTACCGAGTGATGAATACCAATTACCTCTTCACCATTCGGCCCCACATATTCGAAAGCCTCTTCATAGTCATGCTCCAAGTCATGAGTTTGGAATTCTGAAGTTTTTTTACACCTATAAGCTTTTGATACAACGCCTTCTTCAGCACCTACTGCATGCTCCTTTCGCCACTTTTCGAATTGTTCAGTTGCGATAGTTCGCTCCAGAATCTCTGACTGATCATCGATACTGGTTCTAAGCAAGCCGTCGGCACCGACTAGATAATGTGAAGCATTAATTTTCGCCAAATCTCGTGACAGCAGGTTTATCAATTGCTCTAATCTAATTTGAATAGCAAAAGAACCGATAACTGCGCCGTCACCCGAAAAGATCGGTGCCGCAATAAAACCATCTGGGCGCCCCTTAGATGGCGCATAGCGTTCGATATCTGAAAAAAGCGTTTTCTTCTGTTTGAGTGTTTACTGCACAAGCCACGAAAACTTTGTCTGGGCATAGCGCCCGTCGAAAAGATTGGTACCAAAGTCATCTTCATGCTCAATGGTATACAGAATATTGCCTTGATTATCGATTAAGAATATATCGTAAACATAGGGATAAGCAGCGCCTATCGCAACAATACTGTCTTCCTGGCCTTTTACCCGTGCCTGCCAGTCTGAGCTGTGCACATAAGTGAATAAATCAGTATTGCTGTGCTCGTAACCCTCTCGAAGTGAAATCAGTAGGTCTTTGTGGGTCGGCACTCCTGCCTGTAAGGTGACATCGGTAAAACGATAGTTGAACCAGCTTCGAATGAAGCGCTCATTAAGGTCAGCGGCCTGAACCAACTCATCAACAGCTGCTTGTCGCAAGCTTGAATAAGCTTGATAATAGCTCATAGAGGCGATCAAGATCATTGGCACGATTGCCAGAACTAAAAACCAGAAAGTCAGCTTGAAGCTAAGAGATTTTCCGAAGCTCTTGGCTACCGGCTCAGACACCTCATTACCAATCAGAATATTAGCCTCACCTTCAGGCACGACGAACCTCACATGTTGAACAGTGAGTTTTGTTATTTTTATTCTTTGCGTACATCAAGACTCTCTAGCAGGTGAAACTTTTAGAAGGCCTTGATTATTTATAGTTCAGGTCACGCAGTATTGCGAGCCACCCAAGCTCTATAATAGGTGCTTGTGACTAACTCTCTACACCACCAAAGGGGCAATCCATCACGGCGGCAACACCTTTTATCAAGTAACTCTGCTTTGCCGTGACAACTGCATCGGATTTGGCAGCCGCGAGCAAACCTTTCAATAACCGTGGTTTTAACAATGGGTAGGCCAAGCCCAAGTCATGCACTGCTCGAGTAAACCTTGCTGATTGGCAGTCACTTATTGGTAGCAAGGTAATCCCGGCAACGCTTGCAGCCTCACAACCTTCTTTGAAGGCTTGCTGATAAGTTGCTTGCTCACGTTCCAAGCCATAATAGACAATACGGGACAGCACAACTTGGTAAAGAGAAGCAATTTTCTTAATGTCTTTATATTTTGGTTTTTCTGGACGCGACAAGCCAAAATATCGATCACAATGCTGCTTAAGGAGCTGGAAAATCAGCCACTCAAAAACATCAATTTTTCCATCAGCATGAATTAGTTCCAGAAACAAAGAACGATAATGACGATATTGCACTAAAGACATCAGCTTTAATGCGGGTATGCTTAGTTCAACAATCTCCAAGCGCTGCTCGGAGTTTAGCTCAGCTAAAGGCTTGATCATGTCAGCAACTGAATCTGCAAGATCACCACCAATCTTTTGAGGTGAACCTTTTTGGCTTGAACTAACGATCTTAAGCTGTTTTTTGACGACAGCTTCCTGTTCATCAAGCAAGACTGCACACATTAAGGCAGGCGCTTCACTGGGTTCGTGAGCTTTACCAACAAGCAAATCATAAGCTGACTTGAAAACACCATCCTGACTAAATGCCGGCTCAAACTCTATCGGTTTATGCTCTACAGGTTTTGCAGATTCAGCTTTTTGCTCGCCTATTGTTGGTTCTACTACTTGCTCACTCCCAGCAAAAGACGATACAGTTTCACCACTACCGGATAAAACACTTGCTTCCCGCTCTAGTGAAGAAGGCTTCATAAAACGGCCGCTCCACCGTGGCATAACTCTGCGAATCCGTTCTTCTAATGGCGGGTGCGTAGCAAAAAACTGGGTGAAGTAGCGCCTAGGAGATCCGATGCGAGAAAAGAACAAGTGGCTCACTTCATGAGCGCCATGATGCACAACTTGTGACTGGGCAGTGGCACCACCAATCAAACTCAAGGCCTCACCAATACCATTGGGGTTTCGGGTAAACTGCACTGCAGAGGCGTCGGCCAAAAACTCTCTCTGACGGCTTACAGCAGACTTTATGATCATGCCAAATAACTGGCCAATCGAGCCAAGTAGCCATAGGCACAAACCAAATGCAAACAGGCCCGCAACCACGCCGCCATTATTTCGGCCATGACCATAGCTACGATAGCGACGCCCTCGTTGACTCGTCATACGCATCACCATATGACCACTTTCACTAATCATTAGAATGCCATGCAAGACAACCAGTAACTTCATGTTCAGGCGCATATCGCCATTAAGAACATGGCTAAATTCGTGAGCAATAACTCCCTGCAGCTGATCTCGGTTAAAAGTATCCAAACAACCTTGTGTGACGCCAATAACGGCATCCTCAACCGACAAACCGGCGGCAAAGGCATTAATACCTGGTTCTTTTTCAAGCAAATAAACTTGTGGCACTGGGATACCCGCGGCCAAAGCAATCTCCTCGACAACATTTAGTAAGCGCTTTTCCTGAGCCTGGCTTGAGTTTGTCAGAACAGGTCGACCGCCCAAAGCTTCAGCGACAACCCTTCCTCCGTCTCGCAAAGAGAGCCATTTGAACAGCATAGCCATCGCCAAGACGCCTACGACGAGAAGCGTCGTCCAGGTAAATTTTTTCCAACCTAGTGCGGTGATCAGGTTTTCGCACCACTGAAAAATGTTCCCGCCTGCATCAGCAATCGGATTCACTCCATCCAGTGCATACTCTGGGTTACTGTATAAAACGAAAAACGCGACACAGAGGTTTGTAAGCAAAACCAATAAGACGACAGCAATGGTAAACAATGCCAACAACCATAAGGTTTGTTTCCTGGCATCATCTTGCGCTTTATAGAAGTTCATTGTCTAGAATGAAACTTTGGGAGCCGATTGAATTTGTGCCGAGTCTTCAAACTCTAGAAGCGTCGCGTCTTCTCTGTGACTAAAGCTGGTAGCAAAAAGGTTTTGAGGGAAGCTTTGACGATATTGATTATATTCAGTAACTGAATCATTAAAGGACTGACGCGCAAAGGACACACGATTCTCGGTGCTAGTCAGCTCTTCAGAAAGCTGGCTCATGTTATCACTAGCCTTCAGTTCCGGATAAGCCTCTACAGCCACATTTAGACTTCCTAAAGCACTTTGTAATAAACCTTCACTTTTAGCAAGTTCCTGCAACGCTCCCGCACTAGAAGGATTAGCGGATGCTGCTTTAAGGCCTGCCAGAGCTTGATTACGAGCCGATATAACCGCTTCCAGCGTTTCACGCTCATGTGTTAGATAAGCCTTAGCCGTCTCGACTAGATTAGGAATCAAGTCATAACGACGCTTAAGCTGAACTTCAATTTGAGAGAAAGAGTTTTGATAGCGATTTTTTAAAGCTACCAAGGTATTGAAAATACGAATGATATAAAAAATCGCAAAAATGATAATGAAGGCTGTTACTAAACTGCTGATATCCATATTTAATCCCGTCACTTGGCGCACCAGTTACAGTGCAATATTCAATTGATCGAGATATCCCTATAAGCAAAAACAGTATAGGCGCATTAAGCGCCTAGCTCCTATCTTTTACTTAAGCTTGCGAGCTATGATAGGCCCACTCAAGCCAAGGCATAAGCGCGTCAACGTCGCTGCTCTCGATCGTACCTGCACACCAGATTCGTAGGCCATCAGGAGCATCGCGATATGAGCCTATATCGTAGGCTACACCTTCCTGCTCTAGCAATGCGACCATCTTCTTCAGTGCGTCTTTTTCTAAGTCTAGCACCAAACAAACACTTGTATTGGAACGAGTACTTTTATTTTCAGCCAAAAAGTGAATCCAATCATGCGCGTCAACAAAACGCTCAACAGCAGCCAAATTCTCTTCTGAGCGCTTGATCAAAGCAGGTACCCCGCCCAAGCCATCAACCCAGGATAAAGCATCTAAATAATCGGCAACACAAAGCATTGACGGAGTATTAATAGTTGAACCTTTAAAAATACCTTCAACCAACTTCCCTGCCTTGGTCATACGGAATAATTTGGGCATTGGCCAAGGTGGCGTATAGCTTTCCAAGCGCTCGACAGCTCGAGGGCTAAGTATCAGCATGCCGTGAGCACCTTCACCGCCAAGTACTTTCTGCCAGCTAAATGTGATTACGTCCAGTTTTTCCCAGGGCATATCCATGGCAAACACTGCCGAGGTTGCATCACAAATCGTCAAACCTTCACGATCGTCAGCTATCCAGTTGGCGTCTTCAACTTTGACACCCGAAGTCGTGCCATTCCAGGTAAATACAATATCGTGAGAAGAAGAAGCTTGAGAAAAATCAGGGAGTTTACCGTAGTCCGCTTCGTAGAGAGAAACATCATCCAACTTCAGCTGTTTTGTAATGTCGGTTATCCAGCCTTTACCGAAGGATTCCCACGCAAAAACATCGACAGGACGAGCACCGAGCATCGACCACATCGCCATTTCCATTGCTCCGGTATCAGAACCCGGTACTACACCCACTCGATAACCTTCAGGCAAACCCAATAAACGCGCCGTTTCAGTACAGCATGCTTCCAATGCTGTCTTACCAATCTTGGCGCGATGAGATCGACCTAAGGTATCTAATTGGAGCTGGTTAACGTCATAACCAGGCCTTTTACTACAAGGCCCTGATGAAAAGTTTGGGTTATTTGGTTTAATGCTTGGTTTTTGAATTGGCACAGCGCTGATCTCTGACTAAATAGATTAGAAAAATTTGCGCTATCCTATCATTTTTAGGGCTGTTAGGGTAAAGGCTTGACGTAGATTGTTATTTTTTAATCATCGCTTTTACTGTATTAATGACCGCGGCCTTAAAACACTACAACCCTGTATTTTTCGTTCAAGAGGTAGCGCGATATCCACCAGTCAATAAGTCACTTACCCGCTTTTGATTTATTCCAAATAGCACTGTTCACATTTCGGTCGCTTTCGCTGTTTGAGTCTTCCTTACTATGGACGGGAGATGCAGGAACCGCAGTCTCATCAGCATCTGTGCTATCACGGTATTTTCGCTGCATGCCCTGAATAAACTTGCGCAGCATTTGATCTTGCAGCTCACGATAATGTTTGTGGCCTACTTTACGAAAGAATGCGCTCAACTCGGATTTGCTGACACGATAGCCACCTAATGCCATTAGCTCACAAATATCATCGTCTCGAAGGTTCAGCGCAATCTTCAGCTTACGCAAAATAATATTATTATTTAAACGACTTTCGGGCAAAGCTTGAGGACCATCTTTCTTGCCACGCAACTTATTAATCATACCATTGAGAAAACTGGCAAACTTTTTATCTGGACAGTTAACGAAGTCTGGATCATCGTCTTTCTTTAGCCATTGACTTATGTGCTCTCGAGTTACAGCGCATTCTGCACTGGCCCACAGCGCAATCATTTGTCGATCATTATATTCAAAGGTATAGCGCAAGCGGCGAAGGATATAGTTATTGGTCAAAACAGTCTCGCAAGTTATTGCCCCTATCTTCTCGGGGCCGTAAATTATTACAACAGGCTAACATATTTTCGTGCAGACAATCCCTTCAGCATCAAATCCAATCGCGTTAGCTTCAGCACTATATTGTTCGATTAGAAAACTTTGTTAGAAACTCACTGCTTTTAGGGTGACTACTCTTTATATGAACACCTACAATAAAGCCATCAGGTGTAATAAGTGAATGCCTTACCGTTCCTAGCGCTGTAATATCGTAACGACGACCTTTATAGAATGCATTGATATCAACTTTAACCAAAGCCCGCTCTTGAATGCTTACCGGTGAGGTCAACGCAATCCCTGCTTCACTCAGATCTTTCGTTGTACACTGGATCGTCTGCTGACTTTTTAAGGTCACAAGCACCGGCCAGCGAACCTCCCTACGCGAATGCAAGCGCCTGTTTGAATCATCCCACTGCCCTTGTATAAAAACTTTTTCATCACCCTGAACTCGCGGCTTAGATAAGGCATTTTGACTTTGAAGTGATTCTTCAGTTTGTGCCTCAACACTCTACCTTTCATGCGCTTTCACATTCTCATGAGATGATTCCTCCATAACCTGCACTTTAGGCTTATTGTTTCTTTTAGTGGCAGGTGGAGCGTTAAGCACATTGCGCCCCGCAAACTCCTTGTCATGAAGCCCTAAGGCCTCATCAACATTCATCACGACAGTTAACATTTCATCATCCGAAGACTTATGCTCCGAATCTATTAAAATAAAATCAAATTGAGCAAAATGAATAACCGTGTTGTGAGTCAATAATACCTCACTATTAATACGCTGCTTGTTTACAAAAGTACCATTAGTAGACTGAAGGTCTCTCAAAAATAAGCGACCGTCTTTGCTTATTATCTCGGCATGTTCACGAGAAATACCAGAGCGCAGAACAACCATATCAATTGACTTATTTCTGCCAATAACAAAGGGAAACTTAGTGATGGGTATTTTCTTGACCACCCCAGTTTCGTCCAAACTTCCTTTCCAGTGCCAAAGTGCCAAAGTGCCAAAGTGCCATAAAATAAACTCAGTATTAATCGACATAAAACTTCTTCAGTATAAGAGCCATGCTGAAAAACACATAACTGAGCACCAAAGTTATTGGTAATAAAAGTCCATTACCGCTACCCACCCTTTGATCGCTATCGTCAGTTTAATAATGCGCATGAATCCAGGAACTATTTAAACCCAAGAAGCTCAGCCAAATGACGCTAGTTAAGCATTCTGCTACAATCTAAAGTACTAACTACTTAAATATAGGGGACCTCACTTTGCGCCAAATCAGCTTATTAATCTGCTGCATATCACTCATTACTTTTAGCAGCCTAAGTTTGGCCAAGCCTCTCGCCAGCAAAGATAAGATCAATAAAGTCAGTGACTACTTTATGAGCCAAGTCGTTCAAGCGGAATATGACAGCGCTTATTCGCTTATGTCTGCTTATATTGGCGTCAGTCCTGAGCAGTTTGAGGAACGTGGCAAAAAGATCTCCCACGATATGAAGATGCTTGAAGCACGTCAGGGCAAGCCGCTTTCCTTTGCACTTTTGAAGCAAGAGTCGGTCGGGGAGCATTTCTATAAAATAAGCTATTTGCTGAAGTACCCTTCAGCCGCCTTAGTTTGGGAACTAAATTACTACCAGCCTCAAGAAGGTTGGAACCTGGTTGATATTAGTTTCAACACCAACATTAATGCTTTGTTTGAGTAGGATATACGGTAAAGAAATTAGCTATTTTACTTATAGCGCTTGCGCTCGAAGTAAAATAGCCTTCATTTCATCCGGGTTTTTGGCGGTATCACCCTCTACAGAATGTTGCTGATAACCTGGCAGATAGTAACTAACCAAACGGCTAATCCAGAACCTTAAGGCGCCAAGCTCAAGACACCTGGGCCAAACCTCTCGTTCCCTGTCAGTCCAGGGTCGATGCGACTGATAAGCCTGAGTTATTGCTCTCAGCAAGCCCTCATCATAATCTCCTTTCGATGCATTCCACGCCCAATCATTCGCCATCACCGCCAAGTCAAATAACAAGGTAGCCTGACAGGCATGATAGAAATCAATGACCCCTGAAACCTCATCCCGCCGAAACAAGACATTGTCACGAAATAAGTCGCCATGAACGATACCCTGAGGGCAGTCTTGGGTGGCACTTCCATATTCATTGCTATATCTGAATATTGACTGCTCTAGTAAGTCAAAGTCTTCTTCTGGCATAGCACTCTGTTGCAAAAGCGCCTTCTGCGCCAACATCCAATCGCTATCTCGCGCTAAAGGGCGACTTCTTGGAAAGTCCCTTAAAGCCAGGTGCATACTTGCCAGATATTCAGCCATCGCCTCACACTGTGTAACCTTGGGTTTGCCCACTGCCTTACCAGACAAGCATTGAACGATCATTCCAGGCTTTTGCTCAAGTTCGAAAATTGCTTCGCCTTGCTTAGTCAATACTGGCGCAGGAACTTTAAAACCTTCTCGGGCCAGGTGCGTCGTCAGCTCATTGAAAAAGGGTAAAGTGTTTTTTTCCATGCTCTCGAAAAGAGTAAGAACATACCTCACGGCGCCTTTATCCGCTTCTTCGCCCCCGCTTTTTGGGTAGGTATCTAGAAAATAATTGGTATTCTCAATACCAGCGCTAATCTCGCTAAAGCCAACAAGCTCACCTAAGTCATATGACTCGAGAAGCTTGTCTATTTGTGAACGAGTCAATTGAGTGTAAACAGCCATCCATTCCTTCCTTACCGAATATATACCTATCTTAGCCTAAGCAATGTATTTTAATTGTACTAAATCTGATTTTTTTGGAAAAAAAAGCTACAATACGCGCCCTCTGGAAGTTTATCGAAGTTGACCGTTTTTACTATTTTTTGTTCAGGTGGCATCAAAATACCTGACTAAATTACTTGGTTATTATATAATTCGCTAAATTCTATGACACCAGCTTGATAAAAAACCTGTTTTATCAAACGGATATATCTTATTTTTGGGAGAGCTTAAAAGCATGTCTGACTCCGATAAGGCCGTAAAAGACCTGATTAAACGAGAGTATGAGCATGGGTTTGTGACCGATATTGAGTCAGAAACCTTTGAACCCGGATTAAACGAGGATGTCATTCGTCGTATTTCGGCAAAAAAGAATGAGCCTGAGTGGTTACTAGAGTGGCGTTTGAAAGCTTATCAAAGCTGGCTGGATATGGAACAACCCGAATGGCAGCAGGTAAACTTCCCGGAAATCGACTTTAACGACATCGCTTATTTTTCCGCTCCCAAAAACCCGGACGATGCGCCGCAAAGTTTGGATGAAGTCGACCCTAAACTGCTCGAAACTTACGAGAAACTGGGCATACCATTACATGAGCGTGCTCGTTTGGCAGGTGTTGCAGTTGATGCTGTTTTCGACAGTGTCTCTATCGGTACTACCTTCAAAGAGAAGCTTACGGAAGCTGGCGTTATCTTCTGCCCTATTTCTGAAGCAGTTCACGAATACCCCGAGCTAGTCAAAAAGTATTTAGGAAGTGTTGTCCCCCAACGTGACAATTATTACTCGGCACTTAACTCTGCCGTATTCAGTGACGGCTCCTTTGTATATATCCCGAAAGGCGTTCGCTGCCCACTTGAACTATCCACTTATTTCCGTATCAATGAAGCAAACACCGGGCAGTTCGAACGAACATTGATCGTTGCCGATGAAGGCAGCCATGTCAGCTATCTTGAAGGCTGTACCGCACCGATGCGTGACGAGAACCAGCTTCATGCAGCCGTTGTGGAACTCGTCATTCTTGATGACGCCGAGATCAAATACTCAACGGTTCAAAACTGGTACCCAGGTGATGAAAATGGTCAGGGTGGTATCTACAACTTTGTGACCAAGCGCGCGTCTTGTATCGGTAAAAACTCCAAGGTTAGCTGGACTCAGGTTGAGACCGGCTCAGCAATTACCTGGAAGTATCCAAGCTGTATTTTGCGAGGTGATAACAGTGTTGGTGAATTCTACTCTGTGGCACTGACCAATAACTTCCAGCAAGCTGACACCGGAACAAAAATGATTCACTTGGGTAAAAACACCTCAAGCACTATCATTTCTAAAGGTATTTCAGCCGGTAAGAGTGACAGCAGCTATCGCGGTTTGGTTCGTATTGGCCCTGGCGCCGAGAACGCTCGAAACTATACTCAGTGTGACTCGCTATTGATTGGTGATAAGTGTGGCGCTCACACTTTCCCTTACATCGAAAGTAAGAATAAATCAGCAGTCGTTGAACACGAAGCCACCACATCGAAAGTTAGTGATGACCAGCTGTTCTTGTGTCAGCAACGTGGCATTGATGCGGAACATGC
The DNA here is from genome assembly GCF_001635675.1 of Oleiphilus sp. HI0061. NCBI lineage: Bacteria > Pseudomonadati > Pseudomonadota > Gammaproteobacteria > Oceanospirillales > Oleiphilaceae > Oleiphilus > Oleiphilus sp. HI0061. Next base: position 10,697 of record NZ_LWFE01000921.1, read on the forward strand.
AGTATCAATGATCGTTAACGGATTTTGTAAAGAAGTATTTAAAGAGCTACCGATGGAATTTGCTGTCGAAGCAACAAAACTATTAGAAGTCAGCCTTGAAGGCTCCGTCGGTTAATAAGACTCTAAATCAATTAAAATACAATGGCCCCTGCCCTGGCGGGGATGACCAAAAGCATTAAAGAGAGAGACAATGCTAAAGATCGAAAATTTACATGCCAATGTTGAAGGCAAACAAATCCTGAAAGGCTTAAACCTTGAAGTGAAGGCAGGCGAAGTTCACGCGATTATGGGGCCAAACGGCTCGGGTAAAAGTACTTTATCGCAAGTGCTTGCAGGCAATGAAGCTTATGAAGTAACAGACGGCAGTATCGACTTCGAAAGCAAAGATTTGCTAGACATGTCAACTGAAGACAGAGCACGTGAAGGTGTCTTTCTAGCTTTCCAATATCCGGTTGAGATTCCTGGCGTTAGCAACCTGCAATTTATGAAAACTGCGATCAATAATATTCGCCAGCACCGCGGTCTGGACGAAATGAACGCGGCTGAATTCATGAAGCAAGCCAAAGCAAAGATTCAGCAAGTTAACCTAGACCCATCTTTCTTGAAGCGTGGTGTCAATGAAGGTTTCTCTGGCGGTGAAAAGAAGCGTAATGAAATCATGCAAATGCTAATGCTTGAACCATCACTCGCGATTCTTGACGAAACCGACTCCGGACTAGACATCGACGCACTTAAAGTGGTTGCTGACGGCGTTAATGCTCTGCGCTCACCAGAGCGTGCAGTAGTCATGGTCACTCACTACCAGCGTTTACTTGATTATATCGTTCCTGACTACGTTCACGTTCTTGCTAACGGCCAGATTATTAAGTCTGGTGGTAAGGAACTCGCGCTTGAGCTTGAAGAAAAGGGCTACGGCTGGTTAGGCATCGAAGAAGACAAAGCTTAGGGACACGGTAATGACCTTATTAAGTGATATTGATTTCGGTCTAAATAAGTCTTCTGACTTACCCGAGTCACTGAAAAAATATAGCGAAGAAAGTATGGCAGCCCTGTCACAAACGGCTGTGCCTACCCGAAAAACCGAAGCCTGGAAATACTCAGCGAAGCACTTGAAGCTTCCTGAAAGCTTTTCACCAGCAACGGCCATCGCTACCCCCTACCAAGTGAGCTACGAGCTTGATTGCAACACGATACTGATCGCCAATAATAATGCGCCAAGCTATGACGCTGATGCCTTGTCACAAGCGGGTATCACCATCAAAAGTTTGTCTTCTCTTGATGAGAAAGAGTGCGAGCTTGTCGCCAATAGCATAAGTAATTCTGCAGAGCATTTGCTGTTTGCAAAACTGAATGCGGGTTTGATGCAAGATGGCTTGTTCATCAACGTTGCGAAGAATACTCAACTGGGCAAACCACTCAAGTTGGTTTTTCATAGCAATGCTAGCGGCCTGAGCCAGCCACGCGTTTTCATTAACGTTGAAGCAAATGCCGAAGCAACCTTTATTGAAGAACTCGTCATTGACGCCGAAGAAGGTGCTCAAGGGCTTGTTAACAGTGTATGTGACCTGCGTATTGCTGATAATGCTCATGTGAAGTACTTGCGTATGAACCTTGAATCTACGCCAGCCAAGCAAATCGGTTTTACCGGTGT
>NZ_LWFE01000922.1:0-275 GCF_001635675.1 Oleiphilus sp. HI0061
GATGGATAAGATTTTATGCCCCTTGATATAAGGCTCAATGCCCCGGCGAGAGGTTTCTACTTCTGGCAATTCAGGCAAACTTGGCTCCTCATAGATAGAACAAATCACGCATTTTGATACAAAGGAAAGGCAAGTGTCCAATTCCCCTAAGCTTCACAATCCCAAATCTTCTTTAAGCGATGAGGATGAAATCCTGTACTTAGGTGTTGATGCCGGAGGCACTTTTACCGACTTTGTCTTGCTCACTGAACAAGAAGTGCGTATTCATAAAGTAC
>NZ_LWFE01000923.1:0-272 GCF_001635675.1 Oleiphilus sp. HI0061
CGTTATTTATGGTAGCTACCTAGATGACACTTTCAAAGCAGAGTTTCGTTACGGCAAGGGAATCAAAGAAGACACGCTTAAAGGAGCAAAGGATGTCAACCTAGATCATTGGATTGCGACATATATGGGAGCCGAGCAAGAGATTACAGATTATTTTAATGCTTACGCACTACTTGGACTATCTTACTACCGAGCAGATGTAACGCGTCATGAAGTTATTAGAACCGTCTCGGAAAGTGCTATTTCTAACGCGGAATCAGCGGTTCAACCCA
>NZ_LWFE01000924.1:0-264 GCF_001635675.1 Oleiphilus sp. HI0061
GCACCTGTTCAGGCAAATAGGGTTCTTACTTTGCTAAAACAGATTCTTAACTATGGCGTTGAACACGGATATCTAGAGCATAATCCTTTGAAGGAACTGACAAAGAAGAGTGTTGGCGGGCAAGAACAGTCGCGGGATAGGACTCTAGATGATAGTGAAATTCATAAGTTTTGGTACTGTTTGAACAGGGCAAAAATGAGTGTTCATACTGAGTTAGCCTTGAAGTTGTTACTGGTAACCGGCCAAAGAAGAGGGGAGATCAAT
>NZ_LWFE01000925.1:0-597 GCF_001635675.1 Oleiphilus sp. HI0061
GTATAAAGACGTAGACGACATAAAAGTTTTGTTTATGGATAAAGGCATAAAGTCTGAAGACTTTGATAAGGTATTTGAGGCCAGTGGGTTTAGAAAGATTTCCAAGATAGATGAGGCGATCAAAAAAGCTCAAGACAAGATCAAGAAGTTGCGTATTACAGGTGTACCGGCTTTGATTGTTAATGGCAAATACAAAATCGGTGTTCGTGACGCAGGCAGCTTTGGCAATATGGTAAAGATTGCGAATTATCTGGTTAATAAAGAACGAGAAGCTAAGAAGAACTAGTGCCGGATTTGTCGTTTTTAAGAATGGGGTGATGAGCCCCATTTTTTTTGCCTTGAGAAAATCATAAGGGCCGCTTATGCTGTTGTTAAGGCCGATTAATGTGGTAATGAATAGTCGTCGTGAAACAGGGTAATTCTAGTTTATGTATCAACGAATCAAACATCGTATCAGTGAACTGATTACGCCGATCAATGAGTCGCTACAAAACGCAGCATCGCAACAGGTGCACCCTGAAGAACTGAAAAAGACCCCGTTTCTTGAAACAGACAAAACGATTCGACTATTAACCTTCAATATTCAAGTGGGTATTT
>NZ_LWFE01000926.1:0-590 GCF_001635675.1 Oleiphilus sp. HI0061
GCCATCGAGAATGATTAGTGCGGTGGTCTGTTTACCCATATTAACGTACTACCTAATGTAAAGTTTTAAACGGCGCGCAGTGAACCTCGTGAAATTACTCTCATACAAGGTTCCAATAGTGACGCGGATTTTACCGTTATTTTGGACGGTTGGCGACCTAGAGTGTCAGAATTAATTAGTGTGTCGTTGTTTAGTTGTTCTCGCTGCATTAGGTTCTAGCTATTGAGGTGCCAGGAGGGGCGTGTGTATAATGCGACTCCTTTTGCGTGAGGCTATGGAGTAGAGCGAGTGAAACAAGATTTACTGGCGCTACTCAGGGCAGAGCTTCTACTTTATCTGGCAATTTAGCCGGTTTTACTGTTGTGGACTGAGTAATGGATCGTTTATTTGAATTTATTGGTAATCATATTGAGCTTTCAGGTTTGTTTGTCGCGTTGTTGGCTGCACTATGGTTTACCGAGAGATCGCGTTCTGGAAGAGCCGTTAGTCCTCAAGAGGCGACGCTTTTACTAAATAAAGATCAGGCTGTGATCGTTNACTTACGTGACAAGAAAGACTTCTCTGAAGGTAAAATTACAGGTGCCTTGCAT
>NZ_LWFE01000927.1:0-642 GCF_001635675.1 Oleiphilus sp. HI0061
GGTAGAGCTCTGTGTGGCCTTTTTGACGACCAAAGCCTTTAACTTCTTCGATAGTCATGCCGTGATGCCCTAATTCGGTGAGTGCTGATCTGACGTCATCTAGTTTGAAAGGTTTAATGATTGCCGTAATTAATTTCATATGTAGCCCTGTATGTCTGAGTCGCTTAATAAATGGCGTAATTAGTTCTTGCCTAAGCGATATTTATCGTTTTTATATTGTTTTTCGTATGGCGCCGGAGTTCTTTTGGTGCAAAAATTAATTTTCAAAATTGCACTGTTATAAGGCAGTGCAAAATTAATTAAATTGAAATTGGATTTCAATAGCAGGAGAGGAAATTCTTGAATTTATCGTATATTGCTTGTATGTGTGCACTAACGTAGCGCTAAAAACAATGATCAGCACTAAAAGCGTGCATTATTATTTCTGGGTTTGAGTTTTTTGAGTCGCAATGTTTGACGTGAGCTTGGTCGAGATATTAGTGCACTTTTTATTTAGAGTAATTTAATTCTATCGTACATAATAGGGTTTAGTATTCACAACAGAAGGTATTCGCGGGTAATGGATATTCACATCTATATAGATAGCTCATCCTATTCAGATATTGATATTGAAGAAATTTCTCAAGATCTACTCGCTGAACT
>NZ_LWFE01000928.1:0-574 GCF_001635675.1 Oleiphilus sp. HI0061
CATATTCTCTTACCGCCTCCTATTCAATTATTAAAAATTAACAGAGGCGACAACTATCCTGACACAGGGGGGTGACGAGGACAGACTAATACAGAAATTGGGATTGTCGTTCCCATATCCATCACGATTTTCGCCGGAGCATCCGGATTTTTGGGCAATATGTTGCAAAGCAGGTTGGTGCAAGAAAAAGCAGCTAAGAGCAATTCATGGCGTTGAGGTGAGCAAAATTTCTAGCGTCACATTTTATCTTCAGTCGTATGATACAGAAGCACATCGTGACCGATATTTTGAGCAAATTCACGATTTAGAAACGTTAGTCTTAGAGTATGGTATGTCACGTCTGAAATTAATTAGCGGTTTGCTTAAACAGCATCGATTGCTTTCAATTCAATCCTATCGATATCTTTCGATCAACCATTTCCAGGCGTTATCGCCACCTTGCCCTATTTGTTTCGCACTGAGCGTATGGCTAATGCTTATGTTTACATTAACGTCTCACTTCCACAGTGCTAAGGTGCTGGAGAAAAGCTTAGAAGAGATGACCCCTCTGTTCCTTAAACAAACCGGATGGGCT
>NZ_LWFE01000929.1:0-462 GCF_001635675.1 Oleiphilus sp. HI0061
GAGATAAAGGGTAAGCTACGTAAGCATAAACTACATAGTGTTTGTGAAGAGGCTTCTTGCCCGAATTTGGGAGAGTGCTTCGGCGGCGGCACCGCTACCTTCATGATAATGGGGGATATATGTACTCGACGATGTCCGTTTTGCGATGTTGCTCACGGTCGTCCCAAGCCACTTGCTGAAAACGAACCTCGTGAGTTAGCGATTGCAATTGCAGATATGGCTTTGCGTTATGTTGTGATTACCTCCGTAGATCGTGACGATTTGCGTGATGGTGGTGCTCAGCACTTTGCTGATTGTGTAAACGAAATCAGAGAACGTAGCAGCGATATTGAAATTGAGATATTAGTGCCAGACTTTCGTGGCCGTATGGAAGTTGCGCTCGATATCCTAAAGCAAACACCGCCAGATGTGTTCAACCATAACCTTGAAACAGTTCCTTCTCTTTATAAAAAGGTTCGTCCT
>NZ_LWFE01000930.1:0-8544 GCF_001635675.1 Oleiphilus sp. HI0061
AACACCAATAGTTCTTAGAACATTCAGAATTTCATAGTTTTCTACATATTCAGCAACTGTTTTCATACCCATAAAGTGAGCTAACTCATTAATTGATTTGACCAAAGCCTGGTCACGTTCGTTGTTAGCGATATTGCCGATAAACACACCGTCGATTTTAATAAAATCAACAGGAAGTTTTTGAATGTAAGCATAGGACGAAAGACCTGAACCGAAGTCATCTAGTGAGAACTTACATCCAGTCTGCTTTAGTACCCGTATAAATTCGATCGCATCAGCCAGATTTGTAATGGCTGCAGTTTCAGTAATCTCAAAACAAATCATTTCCGGAGGAATCGTGCTAGCTGCAAACTGCCCTAGTATAAACTCAAGGAATGAATCATCACTTAAAGAGTTGCCAGACAAATTAATTGAGAAGCCATCAGATTTAGCAACAGACTCTTCATGTGTCTCCATCCAACGCAATACGTTATGTATCACCCAGCGGTCAACCATCGCCATTCGTCCAAAGTGTTCTGCTGCTTCGATCAACATAACAGGCGGCAATACCTGACCATTATCCCTAACACCCAAAAGAATTTCGTAATGAGGCTTGGCATTGGGGTCGGTGGTGATCGGACGAATTTCCTGACAGCGAAGTGTCAGCAATTCATCGAGATCCTGATCAAGCTTTTGAACCCACTCCAACATCTGATCACGCTTGTGCTGGTCTTTGTCTAGCGCTTCATACAGTACAACGCGATTTCGCCCATGCTCTTTAGCAGAGTCGCATGCGACACCCGCTTTTCGCATCAAGGTGTCGTAGGAGTCAATTTCAACTTCAAAATCGGCAACACCAATACTCACCGTCGTATTGATAGCATGGTCTTCCCAAGTAAAGCTTTGCGAACTGACTTCTTTACAAATATTTTCTGCTACATCGTTTGTCGTTTCAAGCGAACAATTGACCAAAATCATACCAAATTCATTACCACCCAAACGCCCGCAAAATGCATCTTCCAGGCCTTGTGCTTTAATGGTCTGAGCAACATGCTTCAATAAAGCATCACCAGCATGATGCCCATAGCTGGTATTGGTTAAATTGAACTTATCGACATCGATATAAATCAAAGTCGCTTTACTTTGATTAGTAACAGCACCGGAAATACTTTGTTCTAAGCCGCGTTCAAATGCCTGACGATTAAGTAAACCTGTCAATACATCACAACTAGACTGGCTAGCAAGTTCTTCGTAAACAGACTGAACCATTTGATGTAAGCCTTGGTCAACCAAGGGCACTTCATCGTTATCAACAAAGCTTGCTTTATTAGCTTTAAACAGTTCGACCAACTTATCCAAAGGCATATCTTCATCTTTCATGCCTTGGCTATCAACAAATACGAACCGGAAAGACTCACTTCCTGACCAGGCGAGGCGCAAGCATCTGGCACGCCCTTGATCATCTTTTATTTCAACCCATTCACCAACTTTCATCGTCACTACGCGCTTATGCCAATGAGAAGCTTGTGGGTCCTGACCCTGATCTGGACGCAGGTCTTTAATCTCTTTTTCAGTTTTCTCGTAAGGCCATTCGTATCGATCAATCTTGACGAGCAGCGGATCAACATCATGGAACAAACAATCTTCCAGTCGCTGCAATACCGTCTCATATCCAACAGGCCCAACAATTGTTAACTCTTTTGTGATTAGTTCTAATATAGAAGGCGCTTCCAACTCCATTTCTAGTTCAACGGCCCATTGGTCACTATCATCAACCTCTTCACCCAACCACGATAAAAGTACATCTACAACATTTAATGCTTCGGTATAGCCTTCACTTGTTTCGCCATCGCGAACAGCGACTAAGGCCAAATGCTCACGCCACCCGGCTTTATCAAGAAGCTCCATCAGTACAACCGGAACTGACTGTCCCTGCAAAAGTTCATTAAGGTCTGTTACAACTTTATGACGAGCACTTGCTACCTTTTGCTTTCCCTCATAGGCCCGAGCAATGCGATCCGAATTACGTTTTTGCGCGATTGCTTGGCGTTCTAATAAATCATCTAGCTCTTTTACAACTTTTTCTATCGCTTGATCATCATGGTCAAAGTCACTTACAACCTTACCGATATAGCGATCCAAAACTTTCTCTAGTCGTTTCTTATCAGACTTCTCGCTCGCTGAAAGCTTGGCTAGTTTATTCAACAATTGACGCGCTGGATGCGAAGCATTAGAGAAGAAAGTTTTATCTCGAAGAACTACCTTAAGAATAGTGAGTTTAAGTTTTTCTAACCAACGCTCGAGCAAACCACTGACACCGATTTTCTCGACAATGACTTCGAAAAAGCGATCCGTCACATCGATTAGCTCGGATTCTTGCTGGCCAATATTCTTGGCACCGCCCGGCATTTCACTTAGACCACTTTCAATCCAAGTACGTAACTTCTTACGTTCGATTAGCTCGGTATCATCTCTAACTTGCTGTAATTGGCTAATTGCACCAACTAACTGAGCAGGCGCGTATTGACCTACAGGTATACTTTGCGAGTTTGCATCGATTTCTTCCCCAGCAGAAGCTAAGCCTAATTGCCCCCCACTAGTAGAGGAGGTGTGCAGACGTGACAAAGTATCTAATGTGCTGTTTTCTTGAGCTTTATATTGGTGGCGATTTTCAAGGATAGACGCGGCTGAAGAGCCCCCTCCAATAACTGGTGCATCACTCAGCCCTTCAACATTGTGATTTACTGTCTCTTCGGCTGAACTGGCTTCTTGTGCGGCATCTGCTTCACTTTCTGTCTTTGTTAACGGCTCTTGAGTTTGCTTAGGCTTGTAATTAACTTGGACTTTTTTGACAGTGCCGATTATCTCAAGATATGACTCTCTTAAGTCTTCAAGAAAGCTACGAGACAGCGCTTTATAGATGACAATCTGGGGAGCCGCCGGGATTTCTAGTTGCTCGATAGCTGTTTTTAAGGTGCTGAAAATTGCATGGGGTGCCAGAGGACAATCTTCCTTTCCAATTGTTTCTCCAAACAGGTACGAAACAATTAAACAAACCTCATGAAGCTCGTAACCAAGTTCAGCTTCTAGGTACTTGATACCCATATTGGCACTAAGCCAATCTTCAAAGTCATCTTTGGAGACAAGACTAAGTGAGTCAAGGTCAAGCTTATCGCCACCATGCGGCTTTTGTGTATCAGTTTTCACTTGCTCTAGTTCATCACTGAGCACCTCTTCATTTGATAAACTCTGCTCAACCTCCTTCAGAGCGCCAATAGCATTGTTTGCAACCTGTGCAGCAAACCATTCACTATTTGCTTCTAGAAGATTAATGGCTAAAGAAAAATCCGCTCGCAGCCAATCCTCAGCATCCTCTAGTTTCTTATATAACTGAGCTGAGGTAGCGTGAATCGCTTTTCCAATGCCGTCATTAAACGACACGGCAACCTGCTGGGCTAACGCCTGCAGCAACTGGGTCTTAAGCTTGATGGATACGGAAAATTCTGCCATGAAAACCGATATTAATAGGAACTTTAGTTAACTAGTGTCTATTACGGCTAATCTAAATACCTGATTTAACAAGTTAAGTATTCAATATGTTACAAAAAACCAAGAAAAGGAAAAAAACTGTAAAATGTCGGGGAATCCCTACCTATCCTTTGATATCATTACGCGATAGGTCGGGACTCCCCTGCTTTCATTCAGGAAAACTTATGAACCAGCTGTTTGTTAACAACCTCAGTGTTATCGATTTCTCTTACTATGACTTTCAACGCGGGATACTCGGTGAAAGCTGGATCGTGGACATAGTGCTTAGTGGTGAGCTGGATGATCAGGGAATGGTCTTTGACTTCGGTCATGTAAAAAAGCAGATTAAGCAAATAATCGATGAAGAACTCGATCACCGCTTTGTGATATCAGCACAAGCCAAAAACCTTGAAGTAAAACAAGATAAAGGTGTGTGTGAGCTAAATTGGAAAAACGTCATGGGGTCTTATCAACACATATCCCCGGAATCAGCGGTGCTAGTACTTGATGTAAAAACCATCAATACTAAAACCGTTGCAGCTTATCTCGAAACAATAATTCTTAATGCCCTTCCTGACAATGTCAGTAAGGTCGAACTTTCTCTTAGTGAGGAGCACATTGACGGTGCTTATTACCACTATAGCCACGGCCTCAAAAAACATGACGGCAACTGCCAGAGAATCGTTCACGGTCACCGTTCAAAAATTGAGATATTTGAAAACCACCAACGAAATTTCGACTTAGAAGACTATTGGGCGGCTTGCTTCCGAAATATTTATATAGGTACGCAAGAAGATATTGTCGAGGAGTTTGATATTGACGGTAAAGCGCACGTAACGTTTGCCTATAGAGCACAACAAGGTAAGTTTAGTGTTACGCTCCCTGCCAAACGTGTCTACTTAATTGATAGCGACTCAACTGTTGAGTTAATTGCTCAACATGTCGCCCTACGCTGTAAAGAAATGAAGCCCGCCAACCATTATCGCGTCAATGCCTACGAAGGCGTCGGAAAAGGCTCTATTGCTGTTTCCAAATAAAGACACGCCCCTTACATAATTCGTCGGAAAGTTAGATTAATTCGCTCTGCAACCTCGCGTCGAGTTTTTGGCGCCTGGTGTAACCAATTCTTTTGCACGCCGGATTTCATTAGCAATAAAGAACCGTGCTCAAGCTCCAGCTGATATTTTTCTCCCTCTTTCCTTTTGTGTTTTAGCTGGAAGTAGCGACTTTGACCAAAGCTAAGTGAAGCGATAATCGGGTCAGGGCCTAAGCTTGATTCGTCATCACTATGCCAGGATACGCTGTCTTGACCATTACGGTAGCGGTTGACCAAGACACCATTGAATATTTCACCCGTACGCTGCTCTACCAAGATCTTTATATTTTGCAATAAGGGCGTCCAGTTTTTCGGCTTTGCAGCGATCCCAGAATAGCTGTAAGAGATGTTAGGATCACCATACCATGCACTGAGCCGCGGTATTGGGCGCTCGACACCATACATTTGAATATACTCTTGCTGCCATTCGATATCGCAAAGCAAAGACTTAAATAAGCTGTCAGCTTCACTGCGAGAATAAAAGTGACGGTAATAACTTAAGGCCCCACCATCTAAGCCAATATCAATTGCTTCTGGGTAAGCGTGAGCACTAGTTTCAAATAGATCTTCTGTCATCGATATATTATGAAGCTAAGACACAAAAAAAGGGAAGCTCTATGCTTCCCTTTTATAGATAAACCAACTCAGGCCAAATCAGTTTATTATATTGTCGCGTTGACTGCGCTTCTATTTATACTCCGTAACTACAGCTAGCAGCTTAGGCTACGTCTTGCGCTGATTTCATTTTTGCTTTCATTTCCTCACGAAACACTTCGATTGGGTCATAATGCAACCGGTGTGGATCCATATCGTGCTTCATTGTCCACATCATATAATCTAATAACTCTTGCTGTGCTTTTTCTTGTGCTTTACGTGCGCTACGGATATTTACAACATTTGATGTTTCAGTCTTTTCCACCATTTGTACTTCGTTGTTAGTTGCGAACATATTTATCACCCGTCAATTTAATCTGCTAATTAATCAATTTTTTGTATTTGTACTTCTCTTTGAAGTACATTTTTATTTAGTTGATTCACATTAAGCGATTAGCATGCCAACTTCATAAATAACTTTGATTACTTTTTATTTTCTTATTATATTCAATACCTTATACACAAACATATTTCACTTAAAAGTCTCGAGTACGGATTTCGTCAAACATAATACCTACTAACACCCAGTAAACGTCAAAAATCCATCAGGCAGATTTGATCTGCTAATCCCCCTCCTTTATGAGCCTCTAAAAAACAAATTTAACTGAGTATCGGCAGAGAAAAACACATAGAACAACTACAGTAGACAAGTAAATAGCCCGAAAAAGACTGAGAGAAAGTAACAATGGCTATACTCAACTTTCTACAGGCGAAAAAAAACCTCGATATCAAATTGATATCGAGGTTTTTTATATGGCGTCCCCTAGGGGAGTCGAACCCCTGTTACCGCCGTGAAAGGGCGGTGTCCTAGGCCTCTAGACGAAGGGGACAGTAAACTGTCCTGAATGATTTGGTGGAGCCATGCGGGATCGAACCGCAGACCTCAACGCTGCCAGCGTCGCGCTCTCCCAGCTGAGCTATGGCCCCGCACTGGTGTGCTGTGCATCATTCAACGGGGGCGTATATTATTGAAGTCTCCCCCCCGAGTCAAGACTATTTTTACACTTCTTTTAACTTTTTGATTTCTGCGCTAAGCGATTGATATTCCTTCTCTACTCGCTTGGTTTCTTTCTTGGAAAAGCCACCCAATATGCTAACAGCATGACGCAGCCTGGCACGACTCATATCTGGCCCTAAAAGCGCCATAGAATCGACTACTGACCAAGAGTTTGGTGTACCAGCAATAGCGATAAAGATTGGCTGCATGCAATCACCTATCTTAAACTCCATCACCTTGGACAAAGCCTTAATCTCGGCAAAGATATTATCTTTGTTCCAATCACGTAATGATTCCAATTGCCACAAAGCAAACTGCAACACGCGTTTAACTTGCCCTTCTTCTAGTTTTTTATGCGCAAAATCTGCAGCCTGTAATTCCAGCATACCTGAAAACATAAAGGTGCTTAATGGTGCGATGTCAGCAAAGGTCGATACACGCCCCTGTACATGCTCAACCAAAGGTTTAAGGTTTGCCTCGTTGAATGCCCAAGCTTGAGCGCGCGCCATAAATTCGTCAGCACTTAGATTTTCACGAATCCACACGCCATTCAACCAGCTTAGCTTTTCGACGTCGAAAATCGGTCCACCAAGCGAAACACGTTTAATATCGAAGTTCTCAATCATTTCCTGTAGTGTAAATTTCTCACGCTCATCAGGCATAGACCAACCCATTCGCCCCAAATAGTTAATGACTGACTCGGGTAAAAAACCAGCACGCTCATAATAATTAATACTGGTTGGGTTCTTACGCTTGCTTAGCTTGCTCTTATCCGGGTTTCGTAATAATGGCATGTGACATAGCACAGGCATCTCCCAGCCAAAATACTTATACAACAACTGGTGCTTAGGTGCCGAGTTAATCCACTCTTCACCACGGATAACATGCGTGATCGCCATCAAATGGTCATCAACTACATTCGCCAGGTGATAAGTAGGCATACCGTCTGACTTAAGCAGAATTTGAGAATCGACCTGAGACCAGTCAATCTCTATCTTGCCACGTAACATATCGTCAATTTCGCAAACACCTTCGTCCGGAACTTTCATACGAATAACATGCGCATCGCCACGAGCTAAACGTTCTTTGACTTCGTCACTAGATAACTCAAGGTCACCTTTAATCCCAGGGTTTAAACCCGCCGCTTTTCGCTCTTCACGAATCGCATCAAGCTCTTCTGGTGTACGAAAACAATAAAAGGCATTACCCTGTTCGACCAACTGCTCGGCATAGGCACGATAGTCGTCTTTTCGCTCACTCTGGCGATAAGGCCCATAATCACCACCTACATCTGGACCTTCGTCCCAATCAAGCCCTAACCACTTCATTGAAGATAAAATATCACGTTCCGATTCTGGCGTGCTTCTCGCTTGGTCAGTATCTTCAATTCGAAGGATAAACTTACCTCCGTGTTGCTTGGCGAAACACATATTAAACAATGCAATATATGCTGTACCAACATGAGGGTCACCCGTTGGGGATGGTGCGATTCGTGTTCTTACCATTTGTGTCATTAACGTTATGCCTATCTGATTTTTTACTGTGTCAACGCTGGTATCGAGCGCTTAAATATTATCTGTATACCTTACTAGCCGTAACCACCAACAAAGGGGTTGTTGGCTTTTTCATGCCCTATGGTCGACATCGGGCCATGACCCGGAATGAATTTCGTTTCATCCGCCAATGCCCAAAGCTTAGATCGAATCGACTTCGCAAGCGTGTCGAAGTCGCCCTTAGGGAAATCCGTACGCCCGATTGAGCCTTGAAAAAGAACGTCACCAACGACCAATAAATCACTACCTCGATGGTAAAAAACGACATGGCCTGGCGTATGACCAGGACAATGTAGCACTTCGAGAATCTCGCTCCCCACTTCAACCGTATCGCCCTGTTCCAGCCACTGGTCAGGCGTAAAGATCTTGGCAGCAGGAAAACCAAACATCTGGCTCTGCTGAGGCAGCATATCAATCCAAAACTTATCTTCTTTATGAGGGCCAACGACAGGCACCCCACTCTGCTCAGCTAAATCCGCCGTTGCACCGGCATGATCAATATGCGCATGTGTCAAAATTACCTTATCAAGCTGAAGGCCTAAAGATTCAAGCTCAGCCAAAATTTTGGGTAAATCACCACCAGGGTCGACAACTGCCGCTTTTTTACTCTGATCGCACCACAAAATTGAGCAGTTCTGCTCAAAAGCCGTTACCGGCACTATCTTATACTGTAAACTCATGAAAAAATTACCGATAGAAAACAAGCTTATATCGCTGCTATATAGTTTGTGACAAGG
>NZ_LWFE01000931.1:0-417 GCF_001635675.1 Oleiphilus sp. HI0061
TGGAATATAATACCGTGAGCGGTGATGATGAAAGCCCAGCGATTGTATTCAAGCCTTGGCATGATGGTAACCTAATGCTTAAGCTTGATGATGAAGAGGAGAAAGGTCTGGTTTTAAGTTATTGGGATCAGTCTGAAAATCCAGACACTGTTAAGGAAGAACCTTCGATCATCGCATTAAGAAAGGTAATGGATAGGATAGCTAGCAAATCTGGCTTAGGTGTTAAGGAAGGGCAGCTCCAAACTGCGTGATTATTCCCTTCGAAAGGCTTCTATTTTTGATGGCCAGATAGTCAAAATAGACAACCAATTAGCCAATAGAAAGAAATCATACCAAGCTTCACAAACGCCTAAAGTGTAAATACTAAGACACAACCTGACATATGTGATCTGCATACTGCTTCACGAACGATTTACT
>NZ_LWFE01000932.1:0-316 GCF_001635675.1 Oleiphilus sp. HI0061
TAAATGGATTAGAGCATCTTCGATCGTTGAAAATACTAAGACATTCTTATCATCTGATGTGAAGCTTGAACGGGTTACGACAGCATATCTACGATTAGGCAAAGCTCCCATAGACGTGAAGGTTTTTCGTCCGACTAAAAGCCACTGATTATAGGTGACTGCCTTAAATAGTAACTGCTCTCCTTTTGCGCTCCACGGTATATCTGGGCCGTTCCCTATGACTCCATTCTTTGATATTGCTGCCATTAGCGATAATTTCACGAAACTTCCTTCGGTTGTAAAATTGTATAAACAGAGTTGATCTCTTTGTGACTAC
>NZ_LWFE01000933.1:0-538 GCF_001635675.1 Oleiphilus sp. HI0061
TTCCGGCTCACGGCAGGTACCTTGTGCATAATGACAAAGCTCAGGGCTCATAATNCAGCGGTCACACTGGGCCAACTTGGTAAAGCATCGATAACAGTAACCTTGGTTAAAGCTCTTGTTGGTACGCTTCTGACAATGAAAACAGCGAATCTCGCCGTTAGAACGAAAGCGTAATTTCTTGCCAAGATAATCTGCAGGATTGCATTTTGTATCACCAAAGTTCAAGGTGTAACTTACCGGGTTCCCCTGACTCACTGTCATTTTACTTAAATGACCTGATGCAACTTGATTCATTAATCGTCTTCTTTGTTAGTGCAATATACGGATAGTCGACTCATCATCACTATCGTCTTTTGGCCCGCATGGGGAGGTCTTTTTCGTTGTATCAACATAGCCGGTTCGATTGCTTTCATCGAGTCCATGTTTTACTTCATAAAGCATGACCGCCTGAAGGCATATTTCTTTTTGCTCACGAGAGAGGGTCCGGCCATCGGGCCACTTTCCCAACTCTATCGCTTGTTTGAACTTTTCGTAAATT
>NZ_LWFE01000934.1:0-778 GCF_001635675.1 Oleiphilus sp. HI0061
GCTGCATCTTGGAAAATCTGACGGCCACTTAAGCGAAGCACGGCAAGCACTCGGCGACAAAAAGATCATTGGCGTTACCTGCCATAGTGACCTGCAATATGCTCAGGACTGTATTAACCAAGGCGCATCATACTGTGCTTTTGGTCGTTTTTTTGAATCACAAACTAAGCCAGAAGCACCTCCATGTAGCCTGGAAACATTCAAGCAAGCACTGCAATTGAGTATTCCCGTACTAGCCATTGGGGGTATTAGCATAGACAATATTGCTCGCTTCAGAGATACTCCTCCTCATAATATTGCGGTCATTAATAGTCTCTTTGGCCAGGCAGATATCTACCAAGCTGCGCTGGCGCTAAGCGCCGCATTTAAACAAATTCAAACTTATTAATTTAGAAACAGGTTCCAATATGTCTCGATCCGAAGATCTTTTCAACGATGCCCAAAGTGTGATCCCAGGCGGCGTAAACTCCCCGGTGCGCGCATTTAAAGGTGTTGAAGGTACTCCCATTTTCTTTGAACGCGGTGAAGGCGCCTATTTAGTAGATGCCGACGACAAGCGCTATATCGACTATGTCGCGTCATGGGGACCAATGATCTTGGGCCATGCCAACCCGGATGTAATCTCTGCCGTGAAAGCGCAACTAGACCACGGCTTGGGCTACGGTGCGCCAACTGAAATCGAAACCATCATGGCGAAAAAGGTTTGCGAACTTGTCCCTTCTATTGAAATGGTTCGTATGGTGAGTTCGGGAACCGAAGCAACCATGAGCGCTATTCG
>NZ_LWFE01000935.1:0-748 GCF_001635675.1 Oleiphilus sp. HI0061
CGGAAATGGTTGGATGCGAATTGCCCTCAAGTTGAGCGTGTTGCTGTTAGTAGTAATGCCGAGGCTGCAAAGCTCAGCATGAAAGAAGAAGGGGCTGTTGCGATCGCTGGTGACATGGCAGCCGAGCAGTATAGCTTACTCAAACTTGTCGAGAATATTGAAGATCAGCCTGATAATACGACCCGCTTCTTGATTATCGGTAGCGATGTTGTTCCTGCTAGCGGTCAAGATAAGACCTCTATTATGGTGTCGGCCAAGAACAAACCAGGGGCACTATATCACGTCCTTGAGCCTTTCCATCAAAATGATATTAGCCTTACCCGCCTGGAAACTCGGCCTTCGAATTCCGGTACTTGGGCCTATGTGTTCTTTATTGATTTCGAAGGTCATATCGATGACGAAGGCGTGCAGAAAGTTGTTCAGCAGGTTTCTCCTGATGCGGTAGAAATTAAACATCTCGGTTCTTACCCGGTGGGTGTGCTCTAGTGAAAAAATCTGACCAGCTTTCAGGTTTGGCTGTAGCGCCTGTCCAGGCTTTGCATCCTTATCAACCCGGAAAACCCATTGACGAGCTAGAACGAGAGTTGGGTATTAGCGATATTGTAAAGCTGGCAAGTAATGAAAATCCTCTGGGTATGAGTGAATTGGCAAAACAAGCCATTTCAGCTGAGCTCGCTGAGGGAAGTCGTTACCCTGATGGCAATGGCTATAAACTAAAGTATGCCTTAAAAGAGTATCTGTCATTTCA
>NZ_LWFE01000936.1:0-697 GCF_001635675.1 Oleiphilus sp. HI0061
CCATGGCCAAAGCACCTTACATTCCAAGTTTTATTCTTGAGGCTGTTTCAGAAAAGTACCAAGCGCGCCGAGAAGGGAGCAGCCCATTCATAGACCGCTTTACCCATTGGAGCCGGAGCGATGAACGTGGCACCCACAAAAACTAACAAAATGGCAGCTAAAGCCAGTAAACTTTTTTTCAACATTTCAATATCCTTATTTGTATTTATACGCTCGAAGGTCGATAACCTTCTTCATTTCTGACCAAACCATCGCGCAAACAAGCGGTAAAGGCAACAGTTTGGAAGCCAACCACACTTTAATAGCATTATTTCCATAGACAATACGAGGCTTATTTTTCTTAACTGACTTAATTAAATGTTCGGCAATATCCTCTGGTTCAGTAGTCAGAAAGTTCTGAGAAAAGTCTCGGGCATGTTCATGCCTTACGATATTGGTTCGAATCCCCCCTGGATGTAGAAGGTGTACCTGAATATCACTGGCCGATAATTCGACCATTAAAGCTTCGGTAAAACCTCGTACGGCAAATTTACTACCACAATAATCAGCATGATTGGGTGTTCCCGTCAGGCCAAAGATACTTGAGACATTCACAATCACGCCTTGGTTATTAGCCAGCATGTCAGATAGAAATGCGCGAGTACCATGAATCACACCATAGTAATTAACATCCATCACCCGCTTAAAATATGATTGC
>NZ_LWFE01000937.1:0-545 GCF_001635675.1 Oleiphilus sp. HI0061
CTGTTTCAGGTAAAAGATCTGCCAAAGGCATTGAGTGCTCTAAGACAAAACGTTGATCACTTACCACATGGTATTGGCTGCCATCGTTATAAGATACACCACTTGTTGATGCTTCATCCGTCGTCCAGATAACTGTCGCACTGGTATCGGAAATATCAATAACCATTGGCATCAGTAAGATGTTCGGAGCGCTGATGTCGGGGGCGGGCAGGGTGGTGACAGTCATTGCCTGACTTGTTGTAGGGCCGTTAGCTTGCTCATCACTTACTTCAGCAATAACTGTGTACGCAGTATTCGGACTCAAACTTTCGATAAGAATTTGATGGCAAATCGCTAAATCCGAAAGAGTGAAGTGTTGATCATCAACATATATCGAGCCTCTAACCGGCTCATCTGCACACAAAGATAAGGTAAATTGCTCATGCGTTATATTTGATGCATAAGGGCCTTCTAGTATCAAGGGTGCCCGATAATCCGGTACAGCAAGCGTTGTAAAACTGGTACTTAGTGTTTCAGAAGCGCGGTCATCTTTATCTAATGAATGG
>NZ_LWFE01000938.1:0-692 GCF_001635675.1 Oleiphilus sp. HI0061
GTACTTGAGAACAAACCGGAACCAGTATGTAGCAACTTGGCAGGGAAACCTTCCTGAGAATGATAGCCAGCAAAAAACGCTTGGCCTCATGTTCAAAGCCGACTATAGCCTAGATAGCCTCCGCTGGACTTTTGGAGCCGACCTTGAATATACCAAGTCTAGTCGAAGCTATGAGCAAACCTTTGACTATGTGCCCAGTGGCTGGGGAAGTAGTGTCGCTGAGGGCTCTATTTATGACTACGACGTGAATTACTTCGCCGTGTCACCCTATACCAGTGCTGCATTTAGTGTTACTGATCACTTAACAGTAGAAGCCGGCCTTCGCTACGACTCCAGCCGTTTTGATTACACGAATAATCTATCTGACGGGCAATATGCATCGTCGAGTTATGCGCGGGCATCGAGCGATAATGACCCTTCATTCAATCACTTAAGTCCTAAACTGAGTTTTAGTTTCCGTCTTGATGATAGTCAGAATATCTATGTTCGCTATGCAAACGGTTTCCGAATACCGCAAGCTTCTCGCTTGTATGCGCTTACAACTGACAATATTGATTTTGATTTAGACCCGGAAGTCAGTGATACCTATGAACTGGGTTATAAGTTGGCAACCACAAATCAGCGTCTCGATTTATCGTTGTATTACATGACGATTGATGACTCAATTGTTCGACGAGAAAACATTGATGGAG
>NZ_LWFE01000939.1:0-959 GCF_001635675.1 Oleiphilus sp. HI0061
GCTTCTTGACAAGGTTTGGGGTTATGGTCACGAAGGTTATGAGCATACCGTTAACTCTCATATAAATCGCTTGCGATCAAAACTGGAATCGGATTCTTCAAACCCTGTATATATTAATACAATTTGGGGGGTGGGTTATCGTTTTGGAGAGTAAGAACATTGAAAAGGGTGCGATGAGACGAAAGCTGCCGTTTTATACAAAGCTGGCTGTCACCATATCTATCATCGGTATTTTTGTGACAGGGATGTTCTTTGTCTTAGCGCTATGGAGCAGTGATAAATATCATCAAGAAGTTACCCAGCGGCTCCATCGTGACTTGGCACCGTACATACTGGATCATTTATCTGAGCCTTTGTTTTTAGACAAAGCAGAGCGAGAAAATGGCAGCCTTAATATCAATAAAAAGGCACTTAAGGGGATCGCAATCAATACCATGATGATCAATCCAAGTGTTGAAGTTTATTTGTTGGATAATAATGGTCAAGTATTAGGGCATGCGCTACCCGACGCCTCAATCGATAAAGGTCAGGTCAATGTACGGGCAATAGACTCATGGCTAAAGGGTGAGGGGAATGAGGCAGTCTTGGGGAGTAATCCAAGAGAGCCTGATAAACTCAATATATTCTCTGCCGCGCCTGTCTTCTTTCAGGGTAAGCAGAAAGGCTTTCTGTATATCGTGCTCGCTAGTCATGAGTCTGCCTCGATAGCCGAATCACTGCAAAGCAGCCATATCATTCGCATTGTCTTAGGAGCGATGTGCGCAATATCGCTATTCTTCGTTTTCTCAGCTTTGTTATCTTTCAAGCGAATTACTAGCCCACTGAGGAAGCTGGCTCAGGAAATTCGAACTTATCGTGAGGCTGAGCTAGGCACAAGTGATGCTTGGGAATTAAGGAGTAACAGTGATGAAATTGAAGTTTTATCGAGTTCCTTTTCGCTTATGCGCCAACGAATACAA
>NZ_LWFE01000940.1:0-1043 GCF_001635675.1 Oleiphilus sp. HI0061
TAGTTGGGAACCATGAGCCCTTAAAGGTAACTAGGCGAGCCGGTGACGATTTTGTTGTGATGAGTGCTGACGACTGGGAAAGAGAGCAAGAAACCTTATATGTTTTGCAGAATACTAACTTGATGAAGCAAATCGCTGACTCGGTAAAAACACATACTGACAATGAAGGTTATAAGCCAAGCAAGAAGGAGATGAGTGAGATCACTGGTCTTTGAGGGAAATACATGGCAAGAATATGAAACCTTAAGAGAAAACGATAAAAAGCTATATAAGGTACTGTGCCGACAACTTAAGGAAATGCTGCGTGGTAACCCTGCCGAAGGAACGGGAAAACCAGAACAACTTAAGCATAATTTATCGGGACTTTGGTCGAGACGTCTAAGCCAGAAAGACCGGTTAATTTATAAATACGACGATGAGTATATTTACATTTTTGCTATTGGTGGGCACTACGGCCAACACTAATAGGCCTTAACGCCCGGCTCACCGAGCAAATTTTATTGGCGGCATTTTTGGAACAAAAATGGTGACACTAAAATTTGTCCGGTGGAGCCGCTTGTTAAATGCTTGGATATGGAATAGCATAACAATACATATAAACAATGCGCATTAGGAGCAAATACCATGCGACCAAGTTTTGACCAGCAAGCGCCTAAGAAAGCTACTAACCTAACAGTAAACAGTGACCTTTTAAATCAAGCTAAAAGTTTGAAAATAAACTTATCAGCGACACTTGAACAAGCCTTGATTGTTCAAGTAAAAAAAGCACAACGCGAACAATGGCTTAAAGAAAATAAAGATGCTATTGACGAGCTGAACAAGTTGAGTGAAGAGAATGGTTTATTTTCTGACTCATTCAGGAGCTTTTAATGAGCCAATTTACGCTTTATTTGAACAAAGACAAAAGCAGTAAAAAAACATACCCCTATTTTGTTGATGTGCAAAACAACTTACTAAATGACTTGAATTCAAGACTAGTTATCCCGTTAACCCCTTCGAAAAAAGTTAACGAAAAAGTAGCTCAGAAGCTATGTCCTACAGTT
>NZ_LWFE01000941.1:0-620 GCF_001635675.1 Oleiphilus sp. HI0061
AAACTCATGAAGGAACACGAACTGCAAGCTCAGTCTAAGTCGCCTGCTTCTAATTCCAAATCAATGTTTCTAATCCCTAGTTCGTAATCAATCCATTTAGAAATAGCTTTCATGATGCTCATAAGCGAGTCCTCACTATTTGGTGGATTAGACAAATATGGCTTAGGGTAAAAATGCCAAATTCATCACAGTTCCGTTTTGGAACCTTGTGTAAAGTATATGGTTCCATAATAGAACTCGTCAAGTGAATCTATTGTGACGACTTGCTAAAATACTGTTCTATTTCTGGTATAATGGCTTTGTTTGATTTAGATCAACTTTGTATATTGGAACAGTGGCTAGTCTTATTAGGCGCGAATAATTCAAATAAAATGCAAAGAGGTAGCTATGCGTTGGGAAGAGATTGACTCTCAGGTTTGTTCAATTGCTAGAGCATTATCAATATTTGGTGATCGTTGGACGCTGTTAATCATCCGGGACGCATTTCGCCGCGTCAGGCGCTTCTCAGAGTTTCAAAAATCTTTAGGGATAACCCGCCATCGTTTGTCTGACCGTCTAAATCGTTTGGTGGAAGCTGAGGTTTTAACCAAAGTCTTATATGACGAGAAGATGTCTCGTTA
>NZ_LWFE01000942.1:0-769 GCF_001635675.1 Oleiphilus sp. HI0061
CGTAATCAGATAATTTTGAGGCTGAAACTTTGACCTCTGAAAGATCCTCGATACAAATAAAGGCTCCGAGGACTTCGTTATTTTCGCCAAAATCAGGATGGTAATTCGCTTTGCAATGCCTTATACCGTTAACGGTCGCCATATCTGTTTCCAAGTGACAGGACGTCCCGCTTAGAGCCTTTTTAATGTAGGGTTGAGTCCGTTCGTAAATGGCTTCACCCAAGGCTTCAGAAATTGCTTTACCCTTATAGGTGCTAGTATCACGGCCGCTCCAGCGACTATAGTTCTTGTTAACGAACTGAAAGCGCTCTTGTGCATCAATGTAGGAAAGTAATACGGGGACACCGTCGGTGATGCCATCGATAATACGCCGGGTTTCGTTTACCTCCTCAGCGCGTTTGGCTATGTCTTTGGCAAGAGCATTATAGCGCTTAACCAAAGTGCCTAACTCATCCTCGCTTTGGTAGCTTAAGGGAGAATTTAGGCCGTTACTTTGTTGCTGGTGTAGCTCTTCGGTAATGCTTTCCAAGGGCCTAATCAAGGTTCTACGCTGGTTGAGATAGGCTGTAGCCGCAAGTAGGGTAATTCCCCCAGCACAGAGTAGAAATAAGCTAAAGAGAAATGTCTTGGTTTCTTTAAATGTCGGTATATTATGAAATTCCATAAATACCTCGTAAGGGCGCACGCGATTAAGCTCTGGGTTCAGTAGTTTGATGCGAGCATGATGAAAAAAACCGTCATCGCTAATTTGATGATTCTGGTTTTGTCC
>NZ_LWFE01000943.1:0-1232 GCF_001635675.1 Oleiphilus sp. HI0061
ACCGACGAAGCCTCTACAAATTCAAATGTGCCTGAGAAGCTTAAACAGCAGAGCGGAACAGTGGGAAAACGTGCCACCTACCCTAAAACTTTAAACGGAGGAATACATGATAAGAAACGAGCATTCCCTGCCGAATATTGAGCCTTAACCCTAAAGGCAAAAAAACATTTAACGCTTTTATAAACGGCGCACGGCTCTATCGTGCGTCCAACGCAGGCCACGTCTCTTTGTGGCCGGAGTGATGTTTGATGAACTGGTTAGATGTTTTAGAACACCCAACTACACCAAACACCACGTTAAAACCAAAGTGCTTGCCCAGAGACAAAAACACCGTAGATGGCGACTTTACCGGATTCCCTAGGAACACACCACCAACGAAGCCTCTACAAATACAAATGTGCTTGAGAAGCTTAAACAGCAGAGCTGAACAGTGGGAAAACGTGCCACCTACCCTAAAAATTTAAACGGAAAGGTGCCAGATTAGAAACGTGCATTCCTTGCCGAATACTGAGCCTTAAACCTAAAGGCCAAAAAACATTTAACGCTTTTATAAACGGCGCGCGTGTCTTTGCGCGTCCAGTGTAGCCCACGTTTCTTTGTGGGCGGAACGAGGTTTGATAAACTTGTTAAGTGCTCTATTTCTCAACATATTTAAAGGTATCAGCACCATCGAAAAACCTAACATTAACGGACTTAAATATCTCAGGAGCAGCCATTCTGGCGTTGATTGCGACCCTATTTGTACCGTCATCTCTTTTTTGTGTGTAGTGAGTTGTACAACCACAAAAAGTGCAAGAATGATATGAGCGAACTTTGCTACCCCACAAATAAACAGTAGCCTCTGATTTTACTTTAATATCAACTTGATCGACTGTGTAATAAGCCCAAAGAGCACCTAGCCGGTAACACATTGAACAATTACAACTGGTAATTGATTCTAGTAGCATGTCTGCTGTTATAACGATATTACCGCAATGACAAGTAGCTTTGACCATGTTTCCTCCTTGAACACTTAACGCCTTTAGCTGCGGCGAGCGATAGCGAGTCCAGCCCCGGGGCCTTTTCCGGGGCGAGGCAGGCTAAACTTGTTAGCTGATTTAATTTTCGGACCAATCCCATTTTACTATTTTGGATTGATACCCTGTACCAATGGTACTGCAGCTTTTAGCTAAGACTTGTTTATTTTTTACTGACCATACATGTTCTTGGCAAGGAGGCAAAAACATCAGCTC
>NZ_LWFE01000944.1:0-1965 GCF_001635675.1 Oleiphilus sp. HI0061
ACGAAACAGTTATTATAGCTTTGCCAAGCGCAAGCGTAGTCAACCAGATGACCCGGATCATCAGGAAATGCTTGATTGGATAACGGATATAGCAGAGTCCAGCGACCACACTTATGGAGAGCGCAGGATGAAGAAAGCATTGAACATTTTGGGTTATCCAGTAAGTCGAGCTAAAACAAAAAAACTGATGAATGAGGCTGGTGTGAAGGTGCGCCACAAGAAGAAATTTAAAGTGACCACTAATAGCAATCATAAGAAGCCTGTTTATCCAAATCGCTTAAAGCGAGAGTTTGATGTTGTTCAACCTAATCAGGCATACGTCGCGGATATTACATATATCTGGACTCAAGAGGGTTGGCTGTACCTAGCTGTCGTGATTGACTTGTTTTCACGGAAGGTTGTTGGCTGGAGCATGAGTTCACGCATGAAAGCGAGTCTGGTTTGCGATGCGCTTACCATGGCAATTTGGCAGCGGCGACCGAAAGCAGGCTTGATTCATCATTCGGATCGTGGCTCTCAATATGCGAGTGATGCCTTTAGAAGGTTATTGGATCAACACGGCATCCAAGGAAGCATGAGTCGGCGTGGCGACTGTTGGGATAATGCGGTAGTAGAAAGCTTCTTTGGAAGCCTGAAGCAAGAGCGCGTGCAATGGCGAAGTTACCAAACTCGCTATGAGGCACAGCAGGATATTTTGGATTACATATCCATGTTTTATAACAGTCGGCGGCTGCATTCTTACTTGGGCTACATGAGCCCGAATGAATACGAAGCTCAGGCAATTGAAATGAAAAAAGTATCTTAACTGGGTTGGTCAAAAATGCTAGACCACGTCAAACAGTGGGAAACCGTGCCACACACCCTAGAACTTTAAACGAAGGAATGCTTAATAAGAACTGAGCACTCCTTGCCGAATATTGAGCTCTATACCTTTAGAGCCAAAAAAATTTAACGCTTTTATAAACGGCGCGCGTGTCTTTGCGCGTCCAGTGTAGCCCACGTTTCTTTGTGGGCGGAACGAGGTTTGATAAACTTGTTAAGTGCTCTATTTCTCAACATATTTAAAGGTATCAGCACCATCGAAAAACCTAACATTAACGGACTTAAATATCTCAGGAGCAGCCATTCTGGCGTTGATTGCGACCCTATTTGTACCGTCATCTCTTTTTTGTGTGTAGTGAGTTGTACAACCACAAAAAGTGCAAGAATGATATGAGCGAACTTTGCTACCCCACAAATAAACAGTAGCCTCTGATTTTACTTTAATATCAACTTGATCGACTGTGTAATAAGCCCAAAGAGCACCTAGCCGGTAACACATTGAACAATTACAACTGGTAATTGATTCTAGTAGCATGTCTGCTGTTATAACGATATTACCGCAATGACAAGTAGCTTTGACCATGTTTCCTCCTTGAACACTTAGACATAATGACTCCCCACGTCCCAAAAGAGTGCTGACCTCCTATCGTGGGTTAGCAAAGCCAGAGCCATAATATATGTGTCATACCATATAAGCGGAGGCCAGCACCATGAAAAACAATACCATAATTTTTGTCGGATTGGACACCCATAAGGAGTTCACCGAAGTCGCATATTGCGAAGATCAACGAGGCTCAGAAGTAAAGCATCTTGGAAGAGTTTCTTCAGCCAAAGTATCACTTACCAAGATGGCAAGACAGTTTGAAAGCAAATACCCGCAGGCTACCCTGCATTTTGTTTATGAAGCAGGCCCCTGTGGCTACTGGATTTATCGATTGCTGACAAGCTTAGGCCATTGTTGCTATGTTGTTGCGCCATCACTGATTCCAAAGAAACCCGGACAACGCGTGAAAACAGATAAACGCGATGCACAAGATTTAGCTCGTTTGGTTCGTAATGGCGACCTTGATCCGATTTACGTTCCTGAACCCGCAGATGAAGCAATACGAGATCTATCTCGAGCACGTGAGCGTGCAATGCATG
>NZ_LWFE01000945.1:0-2330 GCF_001635675.1 Oleiphilus sp. HI0061
TACAGCTCTCACTACGGAGTCTGCCAAACTCGATATCGAGTGGCAAAAAGAAGCGCCCGCACCACTCCCCTTAACACTCATTATTGGTCTACCCCGACCAAAAATGTTAAAGCGAATCATTCAAACCGCCACAACAATGGGCGTGAAGAAAATCTATTTCCTCAATGCCTGGAAGGTAGAAAAGAGCTTTTGGCAAAGCCCCTGGCTAAGTGAAGAAAAAATTCTAGAGAATTGCATCCTTGGCTTAGAACAAGCTCAGGATACCGTGATGCCCGAAATTCATATCAAAAAGCGCTTCAAGCCCTTTGTTGAAGATGAATTACCTGCACTTTCCAAAGGTACACGCCAACTAGTCGCCCACCCTAGAGAAGAACAGGTCTGCCCACATCATCTCGAAGAAGCCTGCACCTTAATCATCGGCCCCGAAGGTGGCTTTACTGAGTATGAAGTAAACAAGCTCAAAGAAGCCGGTTTTGAAGGAGTTCATTTAGGCGAAAGAATTCTACGCGTAGAGACTGCCGTACCCGTATTGATCTCGCGTCTATTTGGGTCAACATTCTAGGGTAATTTTGTCCGCAAAACGGACCTTCATGACTGATCGATAAACAAGGATTTTTTGGCCAATATTGATCTGATCGGTTACTTCTGGAAAGTGAGATAAGCGGACATAACAGTTGGACTGTTTTTACAAAATTACGGCCAATATTCGCTAAGTGAAGCTTCTTCTATATGCTGTATGTATAAACAGTATCAAGGAGGATGCTCATGTCACCGGCAAGGAATGTCTGGGCGAGTCAAGCACCATACTATGAACGCCATCAGCCCGAAAAGACGCTCCTCTATCAATTGGTTCAGGAACATTATCCTGTCTTTAAGTCCTCGTTGGAGGGTCAGGGACAAAGCTTGCCTCGTTACGTTCAGAGAGAGTTCGAAGATTTTCTCCAATGTGGTCGGCTGGAATATGGCTTTTTGCGTGTCCGCTGCGAGGATTGCCATCATGAACGATTGGTGGCATTTAGCTGCAAGCGCAGAGGGTTCTGCCCCAGCTGTGGTGCCCGCCGGATGGCGGAGAGTGCCGCGCTCTTGGTGGATGAGGTGTTTCCCAAAGTTCCCATACGCCAGTGGGTGCTGAGCTTTCCCTTCCAGTTACGATTCCTGCTGGCTCGCCATCCAGAGCTGATGGGTAAAGTGTTAGGCATTGTCTACCGCACCGTCTCTACGCATTTAATTAGGCAGGCTGGTTTTACCAAGGCTACCGCACAAACCGGTGCAGTGACGTTGATCCAACGCTTTGGTTCTGCGCTCAACCTTAATGTCCATTACCACATGCTATTTCTCGATGGCGTATACGCCGAAGATACCTATGGCCAACGGCGGTTCCATCGGGTCAAGGCACCCACTCAACATGAACTCAATGCGCTCGTTAACACCCTCAGCCACCGGGTCGCTCGCTGCCTGGAAAAACGCGGTCTGTTGGAGCGAGATGCCGAGAATACCTGGTTGACGCTGGACGAGGAAGGAGGAGATGTACTCACGCAAATGCACGGTTCCTCGGTGACTTACCGCATCGCCACCGGCCCCCAGCAAGGGAGTAAGGTCTTCACCCTGCAAACCTTCCCTCATTGCGAAAGTGAGAAGCCAGGCTATGGCCAAGCGGCTAAAGTGGCAGGTTTTTCACTCCACGCCGGTGTGATGGCCGAAGGACATCAGAGGGATAAACTCGAACGGCTCTGCCGCTACGTTAGCCGACCCGCTGTTTCAGAAAAGCGCCTGGCATTGACCTCCAATGGACACGTTCGGTATGAACTCAAAACCCCGTATCGCAATGGCACAACCCATGTGATCTTCGAACCCATGGACTTCATGGCCAAGCTGGCTGCACTGGTACCCAAGCCGCGCGTCAACCTCACCCGATTCCACGGAGTCTTCGCACCGAACAGCAAACACCGTGTTCAGGTCACACCGGCTAAACGCGGAAAAAAGCCTGACAAACTAGAAGCAGCCGATACTGACTGGCTCGATAAGACCCCTGAAGAGCGGCACCACGCCATGACATGGATGCAGCGACTTAAGCGAGTCTTCAATATTGATATTGAGGTTTGCGAGCACTGTGGAGGGCATGTCAAAGTGATTGCCAGCATTGAGGATCCGGACATAATCGAGCAGATTCTTAAAC
This sequence comes from Oleiphilus sp. HI0061, assembly GCF_001635675.1. Lineage (NCBI taxonomy): Bacteria > Pseudomonadati > Pseudomonadota > Gammaproteobacteria > Oceanospirillales > Oleiphilaceae > Oleiphilus > Oleiphilus sp. HI0061. The sequence continues at coordinate 2,177 of NZ_LWFE01000945.1, forward strand.
ATCTCAAACAGAAGGCGGCCAAAGCCGATACTAACCATCACAACCAGCCGCCAGAGCGAGCCCCACCACTGACTCCCAGCCTGTTCGGCCCATCGCAGACTCGTTTATTTAATTGACGCTCCTAAGCTCTCAATCCATGTACTGTCAGCCTTTG
>NZ_LWFE01000946.1:0-543 GCF_001635675.1 Oleiphilus sp. HI0061
ATGCCCGAAATTCATATCAAAAAGCGCTTCAAGCCCTTTGTTGAAGATGAATTACCTGCACTTTCCAAAGGTACACGCCAACTAGTCGCCCACCCTAGAGAAGAACAGGTCTGCCCACATCATCTCGAAGAAGCCTGCACCTTAATCATCGGCCCCGAAGGTGGCTTTACTGAGTATGAAGTAAACAAGCTCAAAGAAGCCGGTTTTGAAGGAGTTCATTTAGGCGAAAGAATTCTACGCGTAGAGACTGCCGTACCCGTATTGATCTCGCGTCTATTTGGGTCAACATTCTAGGGTAATTTTGTCCGCTAGTCGGACGTTCAAGTAGACTTAATTGATAAGGATGAAACAGCCAGATTGATTATCGAGTGAATGATTGAAAGTGAGCATTAGCGTTCTTTATCGGGAGCCAAGTAAACCGCTAACTTTGAGTTAAAAGCGAGCATTATTGAACTGTAGACATAACCCATCAAAAGAGCAGGAAGCGCTCACTTTTGAAAGCCCTAAGATCACTCACTACTGTTCAAAAATGTACTTTTCTTT
>NZ_LWFE01000947.1:0-1095 GCF_001635675.1 Oleiphilus sp. HI0061
CATGCCAGTGCCGATGGTCAAAAGTTCGAAGCCAAGCGCGAGACGTTCCGTACACGGTATTCCTCAAAATACTTCGGTACCAGCAAAGGCGTCTCGGCGGTCAGTCTGAATGCCAATCATATGGCCATCAATGCCCGGGTTATCGGCGCCAACGAACATGAATCCCATTACATCTTTGACCTGTTGATGAACAACAGTACTGAGATTATCCCGGACATGCTCTCAACTGACACTCATGGGGTAAATCATGTGAACTTTGCCTTGCTCGATCTGTTCGGTTATCGGTTCGCCCCCCGATATGCCCGGGTTGGCAAGGTCATCAATGAGCTGTTCAACATCACCGAAGACGAAAATCAGCGCGTGAAACTATCGTTGCGCAAGCCGATCAACACGAAACGCATCATAGACCACTGGGACACCATCCAGCGGATCGCAGTCTCTCTAGCCCAGCGGAAAACCAGCCAAGCTACGTTGGTGCGTAAACTCTCCGGCTACAAGCACAACCACCCGTTACTGGAGGCTCTGACTGAATACAACCGGTTACTGAAGGCCCAGTATCTGCTGAACTACATCGATGACGCCAGCCTTAGAAACCATGTGCAGCGAGCGCTGAACCGGGGTGAAGCTTATCACCAGTTGCGTCGGGCGATCAGCAACGTCAACGGCGACCGGTTCCGAGGCAATAGCGATGAGGAGATCCAAATCTGGAACGAAAGTGCCCGACTGGTGGCTAATGCCATCATCTACTTCAACTCGAAAGTACTCAGTAACCTGCTGGACAGCTTCGAGGAACAGCGCAATGACAGATACCAGGAAACAGTCAAGCGGGCCTCACCGGTAGCTTGGGAGAACATCAACTTCCGGGGTACATACACGTTCGCGCCGACGGGCGAACTGCCAAAACTGGAGGACTTAATGGCACCGATTGAGGGCTATCGACCTAGAAATGAAAGTTGATACCCCTCTACAAGCCACGGCAGACGGGGGCTTCAGAGGTTTTTGCAATATATGGAGGCAAAATCCCTAGGACCCCTTAATTGACTATTTTATATTTAGCCTTTCTAGGCGATTGGGTAATAATTCCCGCTGATAAAT
>NZ_LWFE01000949.1:0-252 GCF_001635675.1 Oleiphilus sp. HI0061
CAGCGCCATTCGATGGCTATGTAGAAGAGACTAAGCGAGTCTCTTCTACATGCTTAATTACGTTCGAGCGTAACCGCTATAGTGTCCCGGCAAGCTTTGCTAACCAGCATGTGAGTCTTCATGTTTATGCAGCTGAAATCGTTATCGTTGCCGAAGGCAAGGAGATAGCAAGACATAGACGTATCTTCAATCGCAAGCATGATGCAGGTATCACCAAGTATGAATGGAGACATTATCTAGCCGTGGCTCAAC
>NZ_LWFE01000950.1:0-3871 GCF_001635675.1 Oleiphilus sp. HI0061
TCGGTATGTTATTAGCCTTCAATGCAGAGCTTATCTTGCGCTTTTTCACTTCAGATACGGCTACCATTGACGCGGCTCGCTTACCTTTGCAGGTGACGGGGGCTTTAATATTTATCGATGTTATCGGTGTGATTCTTATGAACGCCTTGCTGGGAAGTGGTGACGTAAAAGTAGTCTTGAAGACAAGTATGCTTTCTCAATGGGCTGTGTTCTTTCCTTTAGGTCTTATCGCAGTAGTTTATTTTGAGCCGCCCTTGCTGGTGATTTGGCTTTTGTTTTCTTTCTCTCGCCTGGGCCAAGGTTTTGTTTACGGTATTCACTGGCATAGAGGGAAATGGGGAGGCGCTAAGCTTTAGTGTTTAGCGCTTCAATGACGGTGATTTCTAAATCGTTCTAGCCGCTCTGACGTGCTTGGGTGGCTTGAAAAATAGCCCTGTATTTCAGATTCTTGTTTTGGCTCCACGCTACCTATGTTTTCTTCGGGCTCGTTTGCACCTTGGTCTTTTTCTTGGGATTCTAAGTTCTCCATTAAGGTAATAAAATCCTCAGGATGTAAGCCAAACTCTTGTAAATGTTTCAGCGCAAAATCATCAGCCTCGAGCTCCATTTTTTGGGAATAGCCTGCTTGCAGAAGAACACCAGGTAAGGCAAGAATTGCTTGGCTGGTGGTTGAAATATCGCCAGTTACGATAACGATGAATAGGGCTAGGCTGGATTGCTGTATCAGTCTTCTCAGACTATGCCGGTGAGCGATATGTCCAATTTCATGCAGCATGATCGTTTCCAGCTGCTCTTGGTTCTCTGCGAGTTTGACCATCTCATCGGTAAAAATAATGGTTCCTGATGGAAGTGCAAAAGCATTCGCACCGATGGACTCGCTTTTGCGGAACTCGATTTTCATTGGAATGAGCTCAAGGCCTTCAATCTTTGTCAGCTCGTCGGCGATGCGATTAAAGGCCTGCCTTAAGGAGTCGCGCTCTTCTTCAGCTAATTCACTGCTTTGAAACACGCTCTTATCTAGGATTTCTAAGCCTCCGTGACCAATTTTTGTTGATACTTCAGCGGGCAGTGCGTGGGCCAATTCTTCGCTGAAAAAAGGAATGCCATAAGCGATAAAACCCCAGCTAGCGACCGCTACCAAAACTAAGGTTAACGCAACAAACTGAAGCTTACTTTCCAAGCGGTGAGCGAGCCCGGAATATGTTTTAGTTTTGAGGTAGCCATCCTGCTGGGCGGTTTTAATCAGTTCATCGATTGCTAAATTATCAGCACATTCAAATTGACATTGATCGCCAAAACTAATGAAGCGCGGGGTATTGCCAATGCGTGATGAGATGTCGACATCTTTAATGGCGACCTTTTTTAAGGGTTCATTGGATGACTCAGTGACAAATTCACTTTCTGGAAAAAAGCAGAGCTGACCGCCTTCCTGATAATGTAGCTTAGCGGGAAGCCGTGATGAGCTTTGCCCTAGGTACAAATAGCCGGAAATCTCCATTGTTAGCAACCAGGCTTCGTCAGCATTTAAATTCCCACTTCGATATCAAAGACTTCACCAAACTCTTCACCCATTGCGGTCAATTGATTTTGTTGATCCGCGACGAAATTATCGAGAGATTGATTTGTCAGCAGTGTTAGTTGGCTTGCGCGGTAGCGCGCAGTACGGATCATCGACCAGGGGATGAGTAAGCCTAGTGAGCAGATAATGGCAATCGTATTGCTGAGGTATAGATACAACATATAGCTAACGCTCAATGTACTTGAGAAAGTCATCTCTTCGATCTGGGTATGATTGAATATCAAGTTTTGGCGCTTGGTTTGAAGGTAGGCAAAGATCCATAAATAAACAGTAAAGAATACCAGCTGAATTAAAATGAGGTTTGAAAAAGACGGTGCTGTTTCTTCACTTGTAAAATTCATAAGGTCTAGCTGGGATAAAGTCCAAAGTACAATAGATATCGCTAAGATAAAAACACCGGAGGCCTTTAAATACATAAGATAGAAGCTTTTTGCGCCAGCGCCATAGCTGAATGGTGAGGTGCCATAGCGAGCGTTATTTACAAGGAAAATAGCTTTTAAGTATTGCCAGAAGGGAAAGCCCAAGATAAACAATGGGAACAAAGCAGCAAGCCCCCAAGGCATATTAAACTCTTCCTCAATATCTATTTTTGCTTCTTCTCCTACGGCAGGTATCTCTGTCGTTTCATCAGCTGGCATCTCCTCAGAAATCGGGACTTCCGAGTATTCCCATACCTCACTGGGCACAGAAAAATATATTGAGCTAACAAGCAGAGCCAGGAACAAAAATACCGGTAGGCCATAAAATAAATAAGCTTGCTTGAAGTTTCGTTCAAAGCGGAAGGTAATACCACGATAAGCTGTGTGGCGGAGCCTGAACGACATAGAAAGAACAATGATTGCAGGCACTAAAACTGTCACTGCTGCAGCGGCATACAAACCCCAAACGCCATTATAGGAATTTATTGCGTAATAAATGCCGAATAATATGGATGCAAAAATTCGCCCTTTTAGAATCTGTTCAGGCTTTGCCAAATATTGAAAGGCGCTGTCGTCAAGCTGAGTATTGCCATAAAAATAGCGGTGTGTTCTAACTTTCGCCCAGGCCGAATAAATGCCCAGCGTAACGATGGTGAGAGCTATATTGACGATCCAAATGCCAAAGAATTCGAGTGCTTTGCCGCTGAATCTAAAAGGCTGTTCAGTATAGGGTTTTACTTCTAAGTCCATTTAATGGGAGTTCCTTCAATTTGATGCGCTTAAAAACTAGCGGCAGTCTAACATAATTAGAAGGAGAGGCTGCGGTCAGAGTAAATTTACTCTAGACCGAACGGCACTTACTTAAGCATATGTTCCATCTAAACAAATGATTATCTATAGGGTGCAATTCAGATTAAATAGGAGCCATTCATTTAAGAACCCTTTTTTGATTATCTCCGTACAGGCCATCGGCCGCTCTGTGTCCTCTGTGGTGGATTCGTTTTTGGGTTTTTGATCTTCAAGACTAAGGCCCTTAACCACAGAGGACACAGAGCGCTTTGCTGCACAGAGGAGTAATGTTTCTCTAGGCTTCCACTGTAAAAAAGTGAAATTCAGTTTAAGTAAGTGCCATTCTACTTTCTAATTATTCTAGCTCTGACATATCGTCTCAATATCACAAGTGATCACCGATACATGCTTATAGCCGATTCTCATCAGCTGCTCTGCAGATAAAGTGGCGCGTGCACCGGTTGCGCAGTGGATATAGAGCGGTGTTTCTTCATGTGGGTGGAGTTCTGATACCTTCATTTCCAAGACACCACGTGGAATGTTGAGGGCGTTCGGTGTCGGGTTTTGTGCCACTTCCATGGGTTCTCTTACGTCAATCAAAATACCACCATTATTGCTCATTTCCAGCTTGGCGCTTGATGATGTTACACAGCGTACTTTAGGTCTGATTTCTTGAATTAAGTCCGGTATCGATCTCAACATATTTATTACCTCAAACATTTACAGTGATGGGAGGTATGATATATTAGAAGTTGCTAAATTAGCAATTTTTAATTAGTATTCATATTTATCGTGACATGCATAAGACGTAATTTAAGGTGTAGGTGATGGATATTAGTCTGGATGAAATGTCTTCGCGCTCGGCAGAAGCAGAGGCTTTCTTAAAAAACCTGGCAAACAGCAAGCGCTTAATGATTTTGTGTGTTTTGAGTGAAGGGGAGCTATCAGTTGGCGAATTAAATAAGCGGGTGCCTCTTTCTCAATCGGCCTTGTCGCAACACTTGGCAAAGCTTAGAGCAGTAGAGTTTGTGGCAACGCGCAGGGAGTCGCAGACCATCTATTACCGGCTAAACGACCCTCGTGT
>NZ_LWFE01000951.1:0-1182 GCF_001635675.1 Oleiphilus sp. HI0061
GTCCTCGTCACCCCCCTGTGTCAGGATAGTTGTCGCCTCTGTTAATTTTTAATAATTGAATAGGAGGCGGTAAGAGAATATGAGTGAAGCATTATTCAAAAGAGNTTAAAGAAGCCATTGTTAAGAAGTGGCTTGAAAGTGGGTTATCATTAAGAACGTTTTCAGCCCAGGAAAACATAAACCTATCCACCTTGTATTCCTGGCGAGATAAATTTCAATTACCAGGTTCAAGTGTGACAAAAAGTAGTAGTCCAGATAACTGGTCTCCAGAAGCAAAGTTTTCAATTGTTCTGGAAACCGCCATGATGTCGGAGATAGAGCTAAGTGAGTATTGCCGAGAAAAAGGGCTGTACCCTGATCAGGTGAAGCAATGGAAACAATCTTGTATTAACAACAATATGACTGAGGCTCAGCGTAAGAAACAGGAAGCTGCAGAGCGCAAAGCAGATAAGAAGCGTATTAAGCAGTTAGAGAAGGAGCTAAAACGCAAAGATGCAGCACTTGCTGAAACTGCTGCATTATTGGTGCTCAGAAAAAAGCTCAATGCCTACTGGGGGGAAGACGAGGACAGCTAACCATGCTTCCAGATAGGCAATATTATGTGGAGCTGATTGATGAAGCCGTTAGTGCTGGAGCCAGAAGAGTGAAAGCCTGTGAGCTAATAGGCTTATCGCTTCGGACCTTACAACGCTGGATTGAAGATNGTGGCGTTACACAGGACAAAAGACAGTCAGCTATTAGACCTGAGCCAAAGAATAAGTTGTCAGAAACCGAGCGACAGAGCATTATCAATATCTGTAACGAGCCCGAATATGCGGACCTTCCACCCAGCCAAATCGTACCAAGGCTAGCGGATAAAGGGCAATATATTGCTTCTGAGTCCAGCTTTTATCGTGTGCTCAAAGCACATAATCAACTGGCTCACAGGGGGCGAGACAAGCCCAAAAATGGTACGAAGAAACCGAAGGGATATACGGCCACTGGGCCAAATGAAGTCTGGAGTTGGGATATTACGTACTGCCCTGCAACTGTGATAGGGCGGTATTATTACCTGTATATGATAGAAGATATCTTCAGTCGCAAAATTGTTGGCTGGGAAGTGCATGAGTCCGAGCAAGGAGAACATGCAGCAGCATTGCTTGAGCGCAGTGTTTGGTCAGAAAAGTGCGTCAGAAAATCCCT
>NZ_LWFE01000952.1:0-2238 GCF_001635675.1 Oleiphilus sp. HI0061
ACAAGGTCATTTGCCTTTGCCGTTTCAACAATACTGTAAAGTACACTGCTGGCATGGGCACCACTAGTGGTGTTTGAGAATAACCAGTTTTTTCGCCCTATCACGAAGGGTTTGATTGCTCTTTCTGCACGATTGTTATCGATATTCAGATGACCATCTTCTAAGTAGCGTGTCAGCTTTGGCCATTGATTTAAACTGTATGCGAGTGCTTTGCCCAAGGCCGATTTAGGCGGTACCTGCAGAATCGAGTTATCCAACCAGATTTTATATTCTTTCAACAAGGGTGTCGCATGTACGACTCGATATGCCTGTTTTTCTCTGGGCGATTTATCCTTTATGGCAGTTTCAATTCGATAGAGCTTTTTGATGTGAGTCATCGCCCAAGTAGCTTTTCCCGCTTTGGGTTTGCCTTTGCTTTGCGCTATATCAGCCTCTTTGAATTTGCGTCGTGCATGTGCCCAACAGCCCACTAATGTCGTTTGGGTGGATTCATAACCTTGATAGCCATCTACCTGTAAATAGCCTGAGTGACCTTGTAGAAAATTAATCGCACACTGGCTTGCCCGACTTTCATGGAAGTCATACAGCACGATATTGGGAATGTCTGTGTGATTGCTGCCGGGTGAGTCGGTACCGGTGCAATATAACCACATATAACATTTGGTTTTGTCGGATTCGATTACCTTTAGTGTGGTTTCATCTGCTTGTATTACATTTTGCCGCAAGAGGGTTTCATGCAGTTTGTCATAAAGCGGTTTGAGTAAGTCTGTACACTTCAGCAACCAGCTCGACATCGTTTGTCGGCTAAGCGGGATGCCATATTCTTTGAACAGACTTTCTTGTCGATAAAGCGGTAAGCCATATTGATATTTACTGGTAATGATTNGGCTTAACAAGCTCGCCGTAGCAAAGCTTTTTGGAATAGGTGAAGCCGGAACCGGCGTTTGTTTAATCGTGACGTTCGTTGCATGTTGCTCACAATGACGACAACTATATTTAGGTCGCACATGTTCGATGACTTTGATCTGGGCAGGAATGAATTCAAGCTGCTCGCTTTTATCTTCACCCATGCGATGTAATTCATGACCGCAGTCATCACAGCTTTTGTCTTCGTCTGCCAGGTCGTGAATGATGACGTCGCGTGGTAAGTCTTTGGGTAAAGGTTTACGAACAGGTTTCTTGCGTTCGTAGGTGATGGACTCTTTTTCGGCTTCAGTCGGTTCCGCTTCAGACTCATCTGCTAATTGCTCAAGTTCATTGAATAGCTCGCCCTGACCCGGGTAGCCTTCAGTGCTTTTACCAAATTGTTTATGCTGAGCTAAACGAAACTGCTCAGTAAGATAAGCGATAGTCTCATCTCTTTCTGCGAGNAGTTTCTTCAGTAAAATAGGGTCGTCAGGGAGTGATTCGATGTCTGTTTTCATGCGTGCATTTTAACAAAAAACACGCTAACTTGCTGTTTTTATTTATACTATTTACCTGATTTTATTACATAATATTTTGATAATCGACAGCTTGATGACCGATGACATCATAGCCTTCCAGCAACCAAGACAACTGCTGTTCATTCAATTCTAAACATGCTTCATCAATACGGCTTGGCCATTTGAATTTATCTTTTTCAAGCCGTTTATACCACAAGGCAAAGCCGGTTTTATCCCAATAAAGTATCTTCAATTTATCTTTGGCTTTGTTGCAGAAAATGAACAAGGCACCGCTCATGACGGGAAGATTTATCTCCGACTCAATGATCACAGATAAACCATTAATCGATTTTCTGAAATCGACAAACTGCCGGTGAAGATAAATGCGGGAAGGCTGAACAAACATCTTCATGATAAACCCTTTATCACTCTGACTAAAAAGTCAGGTGATATCGAATCTGGAAAAGTCAGTTCACCTGCTTGTGTGATTAACGTGATGATTTGTTTAGAGCTAGTGATCTGTGTGACTTGTTCAGACACTTGCCGAACAACTTTCGCTTCGACAAAATTATTGCCTGTCGAGCGTCGGTGCTTATTGAGGTAGAACGAAGAGGTGCTGATTTTATGTATGGAGCAGAATTCTGCAACCGTTAACCCGCTCTCTTTTTGATAATCGAAGATACTTGGCCAGTCGTGTTTGGCTTTCTTGGTGTTCTTTTTAGTCATGTGCTAGTTCCTTGTGAATTTTGGAACTAGCGTAATTAATTGTTGGGTTTGGTATTATGTGTGCTTGGCTAGACGCTTACTGTGTTTC
>NZ_LWFE01000953.1:0-747 GCF_001635675.1 Oleiphilus sp. HI0061
TGGATTGCACCAGAAGTAGTTAGTCTAACCTTCGGGGGGACGATTACCACGGTGTGGTTCATGACTGGGGTGAAGTCGTAACAAGGTAGCCCTAGGGGAACCTGGGGCTGGATCACCTCCTTAAACGAATCGTGATCGTTTCGGTCAGAGTTCACACGAATTGCTTGGTTATAGAATTAAAGAGAGCGTAAGGGCAATAGGCCCTATAGCATCTTACTGACAGGTAATTTGCGCAGAAGGCCTGTAGCTCAGGTGGTTAGAGCGCACCCCTGATAAGGGTGAGGTCGGCAGTTCAAGTCTGCCCAGGCCTACCAGATTTCAGTTACTCATCGTTAAATGATTACTCGCATAGCAGGCTATGCTTCGCAGTCATTTGCCTAGATTAACTAAAATCTACGATTTTTTGAGTCTGACTTTAATGAACGTTAAAGCAGAGGATAAAATGCTCTGGGATTGGGGCTATAGCTCAGCTGGGAGAGCGCCTGCCTTGCACGCAGGAGGTCTGCGGTTCGATCCCGCATAGCTCCACCAATTTCCAAAATTGAAATGATTATAAATAAGTGTATTTGCTTGGTTTAAGTTTGAATTAAGTAAAGTGTATTTATTTCTAATCATGCGATTAGAAGCTCTTTAACAATTAGGTAAGTAATAGTAGACGTTGTTTTATGTTGTGATGACATAATGCAACTCATTGCTAAGTGATTAGATTATTCACATATCAGCGAATAATTTAATCATGGATAACGA
>NZ_LWFE01000954.1:0-487 GCF_001635675.1 Oleiphilus sp. HI0061
TTTTTCCTTCTCCGGGTTCAACTTAACGTCACCCACTTTCTCCCAGTTCCGCGTAGCTTTTGACCACCTTATTTGGTTCTTTCTTTTCATCTTGCGATAAAGCTCATCCCTCTTCGATAATATTTCTTCATCCAGACCTAAGTGCCTTTGCTCTGGGGTAACAAAGTTAATTCGACTATGCCGGTGCTCTGTGTTGTACCAAGTGACAAACTCTTTCACCCAAGTTCTTGCTTCATCGATTGATTTAAATCCCTCAGATGGCCATCGACGACAGTACTTCAGGGTTCGAAATAGTGATTCTGAAAACGGATTATCATTACTTACACCAGGCCGACTTCGAGAGCTGGCGACACCCAAATCCTGCATTTTTGCTTGCATTGTTAAGCTCTTCATTGGGCTACCATTATCCGAGTGCAACACCAGGGATTTTCTGACGCACTTTTCTGACCAAACACTGCGCTCAAGCAATGCTGCTGCATGTTCTCCT
>NZ_LWFE01000955.1:0-1030 GCF_001635675.1 Oleiphilus sp. HI0061
GACGACCGGAAATCTCAGCCAGTGTTTCGCTGTGCATATTTTCGGGGAATAACAGTAGCAGGTTCATCTAATTGTTATTCGCTTACAGGTTCTTCGTTGCGCTTCTTTTCGACGAGTTTTGAAAACAGCACTCCGACTTCAAAGAGAGCCCACATTGGAACTGCTAAAAGAGTTTGCGAAATAACATCTGGAGGCGTCAATAACATACCGATAACGAAGCAGCCAACCACGATGTAAGGGCGTTTTTCACTTAGGCTAGCTGAGCTGGTAATACCTGCCGCAACCAAAATAATGGTTGCGATTGGGATTTCGAAGGCTAAACCAAATGCGAAGAATAGCTTTAGAATGAAGTCAAGATAGCGACTGATATCGGTCATTACAGTGACGCCTTCAGGTGCGGCACTGGTGAAAAAGCCAAACACTAAAGGAAAGACGACAAAGTAAGCGAATGCCATGCCGAGATAGAACAATATTATGCTCGATAGCAGTAAAGGATAGGCGAGCCGTTTTTCGTTCTCATAGAGTGCAGGTGCGATAAAACCCCATATTTGAAAGAGCACATAAGGCATTGATATAAACAGTGCCGTCATTAGAGCCAGTTTGAAGGGGGTAAAGAAGGGTGATGCGACATCGGTCGCGATCATGGTGCTACCTTCGGGTAAAAAGACCCTAAGTGGCTCTGAGACAATCAGGTAGATATCGTTGGCAAAATAGTAAAGGCCTGCGAAGATCAATATAACGCAAAGCACAGAACGCAGGAGGCGTGTGCGCAATTCTATCAGATGGCTGATTAGAGGCTGGCCTTGGTCGACTACAGTGTCGTTTTCAGTTGCGTTGTCAGAAGTCTTACTCATGTCTTTACTATGCTTAGCTTATTACGGAGGCCATGTTATGACTGCTTAGGCTTGTCGTTTTGCGTATTGCTTTGAAGGTCTTTTGACGAATCAGGCTCTTTTGGTGCCTGAAACAGCTTGTCATACTCATCTCTTGGTAAGGGCTCGAACTCTTCAGCTTCTTTGAGGGCGTCTTT
>NZ_LWFE01000956.1:0-343 GCF_001635675.1 Oleiphilus sp. HI0061
CAATCGTGGTAACGCCAGCCAACACCTTCTGAATACCATCATCATGTATGCTTGGACCACACTTACGTGCATAAGTTTCAAGCTCTAGCTCACCGGCTTTGCTATGAATAAGCTCACGCATCTGTTCATCTATTTGCACAAGTTCGTAGATACCAATACGGCCCTTATAACCAAGATGATTACACTCTGGGCAACCTTTTGCTTTGTAGATAGGAGGTTTCGATTGGCCAGGCCCGTGCTCTATATGCAGAAATTCGCATTCGCTGTCATCAGGCTCGTAGGGTTGACGACAGGAGGTACACAGAACACGAACCAAGCGCTGTGCCATAATACCAACAAGGCT
>NZ_LWFE01000957.1:0-327 GCF_001635675.1 Oleiphilus sp. HI0061
CATAAGTACCAGCAACGCTAGAGTCGACCATTGTGCCGCCAACTATAATGCCTGCAGATAGGTCTCCGTCAAGTGCGTCATTCGCAGTCGCACCAGCATCGGTATAAGGGGTATTTAGCTCATGGTTAAGTGGGCTGCTACCTAGCAGAGTGATGCTAGGTGCGCCAGTATCTTGAACGTTAATTGTTCGGGTAACGGTAGTAGCAGAGTTGCCTGAGGAATCGTTCACGTTGTAGCTCAGTACATAGCTACCAACAACTGCAGCATTGACCGTACCGCTGACACCGATATTTGAAGATACATCTCCATCGACATTATCTAGCGCTG
>NZ_LWFE01000958.1:0-417 GCF_001635675.1 Oleiphilus sp. HI0061
AAACTCAAAAAACAGGAAGGCCCATAAAGTTCCTTTGTCTCCACTGGCGATAAAGCTATTCAGTGAACTATATGCTCTTAGAGACGAGTCAGATTGGGTGCTACCTTCTTTCACTGATAATGATAGCCCTATGACTGAGAGGGTTATTAGTCGTGCTGCCAACAGGGCACAAGAAGTTGTAGGCATTGATAAATGGGTACCTCATGACCTTCGCCGTACTGCCGCCACCAAGATGGCTGGACTTGGCGTCGCTATTCCTGTCGTGGAAAAGATACTGAATCACACGATGGGGGGAGTAATGGAAGTTTACAATCGACACCCCTATTGGGAAGAACGGGCTGAGGCTTTGGTTCGGTGGTCTCAAGAGATTGAGAGTATTATTGCAAAGGATTCGGTTTATTGAGGTGTTCTTGCCGT
>NZ_LWFE01000959.1:0-284 GCF_001635675.1 Oleiphilus sp. HI0061
CCATGGGCGGTCAAAATAACTGTCTAGACGCTTACCCACAGCCTGCAATACTTGTCTCATTGGCTTACCTGGCAAAGCTGCAAAACCTTTTACTCTGAAGATATTGAAGTCACTAACAACGTTTTGTATCGCTGCTTGAATTTTATCGCTATCGACTTCACCGATCTGAATCACAAACGAATCGAAATGGTCATGTGCATGCTCGTGATGTTCGCCGTGCGCATGGTGATGATCATGGTGATTATGTATTTGCTCGATACGCTCTTCAGCCGCAGCATCAATGC
>NZ_LWFE01000960.1:0-221 GCF_001635675.1 Oleiphilus sp. HI0061
AGTATCAACGCTTGCCCCCATGGCTCCGCCAGCAACACCTCCTGCAATAGCTCCTGCGATATATGCACCTTCATTGTACTTGTGACTGGTTACCTCAATTTCATACTCTCCGGGTTTGACATATAACCATCGTTTAGACTTTCCAGAAAGTTTTTCGCCATTAATTGACTTAAGTAACACTGTATAAATTGTTCCAGCCCTTTGTCCTTCACTGTATGTAT
>NZ_LWFE01000961.1:0-2292 GCF_001635675.1 Oleiphilus sp. HI0061
ATAGAGTGCATAATTTTCCTTTCCATTTAACGATAGGTGTTTTTACTGAAGAGGGAATTATGTTTCGAGAGTGCTACAAATTTATGTCTCTTTTAAGTCACTTTGGTGACGGTACTTATATGCAAGGAGTGGAGCCTTCCTGTTTCTATAGAAAAATGACTAGTCGAAACAGGAGGCGAGTTGATTTAGCCGGGCTAGAGAGCACAGAGGTTTGATAACCAGATTGTCTGATAAGGCGCTAAATCGATTGTGTTATCAGCTTTGCTAAGCTCTTGCCCACTGATTAAGTTGCACCATGCTTGAGTATCGACCAGATTAATGTCAGCTATCGCAAGTTGCTGTGACTCCTTGCTGATGTTCGATATACAAAAAATGCTTTGCTTTCTGTCTGGAGACTGACGCCAATAGGCGAATATTTTATCCCCCAGGTGCAAAGTGAATTGCACTGCATTAGGGTGAAAGGCAGCATGTTGTTGTCGGATTTTTAGCAGACGTTTTATTTCGCTGAAGACACGCTGGTGATGCGTGTTTTCGTTAAGCTGCGTAGTTAAATCTGTATAGTCCCACTGGTGTCTGTTAATAGATCGATTATGGCCGGTGTTCTCCATTCGCTTATAGTCGTTTTGGGTGGCTAGCAAGCTATGGACATAAATACCCGGAATGCCCTCTAAGCCAAACATAATGGTATGTGCACAGAGAAAACGTTCGATACCGAATTGATCTTTTCCTTCTGTCGTGCCTTGTAGCGCATCGAATAGTGAGATATTGATTTCGTATGGTTTGCGAGAAGGCGTTTCGGTATTTCGACCATCTACGCTGTCCAGTGCTCGCCATGAGATTTGTCCTCCGAAGCTTTGCATGGTTTCTACTAGATTTTGTACCTCATCTTCGTTGAGAATTCCTTCAATTGGCCGTAAGCCAATACCGTCATGAGAGGCAATGAAGTTGAAATAGCAAGTGCCGTGCTGTGCCGGAGGCATGCTCATCAGCCACAGCTTCAAGTGATGACAGTTCCCACTGATTAAGGTATTCAGCAATAAGGGGGGCAAAGCGAAGTTATAAACACAATGCGCTTCGTTAGCATTACCAAAGTACGACAAGTTTTCTCTATTGGGAATGTTAGTCTCAGTGATAATAATGGCATCGGGCTGAGCATGTTCGATTAACAAACGAAGCAGGCGAACGACGTTATGTGTTTCTTCCAGATTGATACTGCTAGTACCGGCACGCTTCCATAGAAAGGCAATAGCATCCAGGCGAAATACTCGAACGCCCATATCGAGGTAGTGTCTAATGATCTTGATGAATTGCAGTAATACCCGAGGGTTTCTGAAATCGAAGTCGACCTGATCATGACTAAAGGTACACCATACGTGTTGCGTGCCGTAAGGCGTTTCAGTTTTTCTAAGTAGTGGGCTTGTTCTGGGCCTAACGACAGCGCTTAGGTCTGTTTCCGGGTCTTCGGTAAAAAAGTAATCGTGTCCAGGGCCTTCGGCTTTAATAAAGTTCTGAAACCAGACACTACGGCTAGAGCAATGGTTAATCACCAGATCACTCATAAGCTTATAGTGGCTGGCGATGTCCTGGATATCGGGCCAATCGCCTAAGGCTTCATTAACGCTTGAAAAATCCATGACCGCAAAGCCATCGTCTGAGCTATAGGGGAAAAAAGGCAGGATATGAACTGAATTAATGGTGCTTTCACAGTGCTCGTCAAGAAAGTGCTTGAGTGTATGGAGAGGTTTTTCCCCATCGACAAGAAATGTGTCGCCATAAGTAATCATGCACGTTGTTGATTGATCCCATAATGTCTGGTGATCCCCTGGTGTCTGGCAGCTAGTATCTAGCCTCATTTCCTTAAGCGCGCTATCTGTTAGAGAGGCGGTGCTCTCGTTTAGTTCGATGTCATGATAAATAACGTCCAGCAAGTGTTGAGCTTGCTGGACTAGAGCCGAGTATATAGAGTTCATTGTGAGAAAAACTCCTTATTGTCAGCCTCCACCGCTGCATATAGTCTTTCGAGAATATCGGGCTTGGCGCTAATAACTCTGTTCCAACTAGGAATGAAAGGGGTATCCATCGGCTTCTCGAGGAAGGCTTCACCAGCTTTCATGATGTTGTGAGCAAAAAGCTCGACGGCTTTTTCTTCCTGATGAATATCCAGCGACAAGCCATTCATCAAAGCATCGTTGTGATAAGTTTCGACAAAATCGAGCGCGATTCTAAAGTAGGTCGCTTTAATTGAGCGGTGGAGGCTGACAATAAGGAGTTTTTCTCACAATGAACTCTATA
>NZ_LWFE01000962.1:0-467 GCF_001635675.1 Oleiphilus sp. HI0061
TGGTTGAAATGGAAATTCGTGAATTGCTAGACACTTATGAGTTCCCAGGTGATGATACGCCAATTATCGCAGGTTCTGCTTTGATGGCATTGAACGGCGAAGATGATAACGAGCTAGGTACAACTGCTGTTAAGAAGTTGGTTGAGTCGCTAGATTCTTATATTCCAGAGCCAGAGCGTGCTGTAGATCAGCCATTCCTAATGCCTGTTGAGGACGTGTTCTCAATCTCAGGTCGTGGTACGGTTGTAACGGGTCGTGTTGAGCGTGGTATCATCAAAGTTGGTGAAGAAATCGAGATTGTTGGTATCAAGGAAACTCAAACCACTACTTGTACTGGTGTTGAGATGTTCCGTAAGCTTCTAGACGAAGGTCGTGCGGGTGAGAACGTTGGTGTTCTTCTGCGTGGTACTAAGCGTGACGAAGTTGAGCGTGGTCAGGTTCTATGTGTGCCTGGTTCTGTTAAGCCT
>NZ_LWFE01000963.1:0-307 GCF_001635675.1 Oleiphilus sp. HI0061
CATTTGATGGCTTGAACCAATTAATTGAGTAAAAAATACATCGAATTTCCCGTCACTTCCGACTGCGCAGCGCCAACGTTGTATCATTGCTTCACGCGATTGAACTTCATCTGCTGCCAGTTCCTTAACTCTTTCGTAGAATTTTGTTTCTTTCAAAGGCGCAGACTTAAACTTCAATTGACCAATCCTTTATTTGAAAACATAACGCCTGCCACAACGGCTTGGGTGAAGTGGCGGCGTTTTTGCGTCTTTTTGCAAAAACGGTGACAGTTTACCCAAGTCCGATTGATGGCACTTGTTATGTGTT
>NZ_LWFE01000964.1:0-417 GCF_001635675.1 Oleiphilus sp. HI0061
ACTGGCAGGCAAACCTGTCTGGAAAGATTGTAAGAGATCGTTCCTCTGACCCATCGAGCCAAAATAGTATGGGTATGCAGTCATTTTTGGGAATGGCGCTTTCAAGCGCTGAAAAACCTTACGAGAAATATGACTTTGAAGACATGCTTGACTCCCCTATCAATGAACAAATTCATGGTGGTTGGGTTGCATTTATTCAGCATTACTTCCTAAGTGCCTGGATCCCAGATAATGGCGTTACTCATACTTATCAAACACGCGTGAAAGGCGGTCGATATTTGATGGGCTTTATTAGCCCTGCAATCGAAGTCGCTCCAGGAGAAACCAAGACGACATCTGCACAGTTATATATTGGTCCAAAGATTATGGAGCGTTTGGAAGCTATTGCACCAAACCTTGATTTAACCGTAGATTTTG
>NZ_LWFE01000965.1:0-568 GCF_001635675.1 Oleiphilus sp. HI0061
AGGGTGTGAACGAGGGTATTCAGCTCATCGTGGGTCGGCGCTTTGACCCGATGGAAGCGCTGTTTACCATGGCCGTCTTCGGTGTAAATCCCGTCGAGAAACAGCATGTGGTAGTGTACATTCAGATTCAGCGCGGAGCCAAAGCGTTGGATGAGCGTTACCGATCCACTTTGTGCCGTAGCCTTGGTAAAACCCGCTTTCTTAATCAGATGGGTTGAGAGTATACGGTAAACGATGCTCAAGACCTTGCCCATCAGCTCCGGGTAACGGGCCAGCAAAAAGCGCAACTGGAAAGGAAAACTCAGCACCCATTGGCGAATAGGCTCTGCGGGAAATACTTCATCCACCAAAAGTGCGGCACTCTCCACCATCCGGCGGGCACCGCAGCTGGGGCAGAAACCACNCCGTTTGCAGCTGAAAGCGACCAAACGCTCGTGATGACANTCTTCNCAGCGCACACGCAAAAAGCCATATTCCAGCCGACCACATTGGAGAAAATCTTCGAACTCTCTCTGAACGTAACGAGGCAAGCTTTGTCCCTGACCCTCCAACGAGGACTTATCTAACT
>NZ_LWFE01000966.1:0-215 GCF_001635675.1 Oleiphilus sp. HI0061
ACTACGAGACAGCAAAACAGTACTTACTATCAAAACCTGAAGCCAGAGAAGACTACCCTTTTGGCCCAGATGTTATGGTTCCGAAAATTAAGGCTAAGATGTTTGCTACGCTTGGCGTTAATGACAACATTGCCCAAATGAACCTAAAGTGCGACCCAGATCAAGCAAACGAGCTACGCGACCTTTTTGAAGCCGTAAAGCCCGGTTACCACATG
>NZ_LWFE01000967.1:0-249 GCF_001635675.1 Oleiphilus sp. HI0061
AACACTGCATTACATCGCCTTGCAAAAAATCTACACGCCAATGCTGGTTGGAACGGTTAGTTCTTAATAGAGCAGGTTTGACCACCAACTCATCATCTTCAATCGGCCCCATATAATTAATAGTAATCGATACCGGCATGCCTTCTCTTTCTGGGTGACCTAACACTGCTTGAAGGATCGTAGCCGCCGTCACACCACCGAAAGGGCCTACCATCTTTTGATAGTCTGCACTGACTTGCCCAACCAGGC
>NZ_LWFE01000968.1:0-628 GCF_001635675.1 Oleiphilus sp. HI0061
TTTGCCTAACGAGCTTGATTCTGATAAAGGGAGGCTTTCTAAGGCCTTTCGATCAAGCTTGTTGTTAAGGGTGCGTGGTAACTCCCCGAGTGCTTCAAGGTGCTGCGGCACCATGTAAGGGGGCAATTGCTGTCGCAGGTGCTCACGAAGTTCACTGAGACTAATCGGGCTATTCTTCCATACAACATAAGCGATGAGCCGCGTATCGCCGGCACGGACTTCTCGTACGCTTAAGGCGCAGTCGTCAATGGCGTCGTGTTGGCGCATAAGCGTCTCAATTTCACCCAGTTCTATTCGGTAGCCGCGTACTTTGACTTGCTGATCCAGTCGTCCCATATACGTAAGGGTGCCGTCGTGGGTGTAGCGTACTTTATCACCGGTGCGATAGAGTTGGCCGTCTCCAAAGGGGTTTGGAATAAAGACCTTCCGGGTTAATTCGTCACGATTGTTATAGCCTAAGGTCAAACCGTCACCACCGATGTATAGTTCGCCAGCGATGCCGTTAGGGACAGGGCGCAGCTGCTCATCCAGCACATATAACTGAGTGTTGGCGATAGGTAAGCCCAATCCAGGCGGTGTTTGGGTTTGTGTAATCTGGGCACAGCTAGACCAAACGGTGGTTTCAGTT
>NZ_LWFE01000969.1:0-23644 GCF_001635675.1 Oleiphilus sp. HI0061
CAAATAACGTCTCAGTTAATGGTCAGAACATGCTCTAAATCAATTTAAAAAAATATCGTTGGTTATTAATTTATATCACAATTCCGACGCTTAACAAGTTTAGCACTGTGTGTTTTCGTAATTAGCAAAGACTAGCTCTGCTACTTATGAAACACTTATAAGTCCCAAATCACCTGGTCTGATTTCTTTCTAAGTGATTCGAGGTATTTTTCATGAGACGCAGCTTCCTCTGTATTGGCAGCCAGAACAGGTAGAGGCTTGCGTGTACCGGGTAACCTTCGAATACCTCCGGCGCCACCTTCATCTGTCTTTTCCTTATCTAGCAACAAGCTAGTCTGCCCACCACTTAGTAATAAATAAACATCAGCGAGTATTTCGGAGTCCAATAAAGCCCCGTGCAGTTCACGGTGACTATTATTGATCCCGTAGCGTTTACATAAAGCATCCAGATTGTTCTTTTGCCCCGGATGCTTCTCTCGCGCCATGGCTAGTGTATCTAATACACCACAGTAATTTTCTACCGGAGGGATCTTGTTGACCAAAAGGTTAAATTCGTGGTTGATAAAGCCAACGTCAAACGCCGCATTATGGATAACCAGTTCAGAACCTTTTATATACTCAAGAAATTCTTGGGCAATATCAGCAAACAAAGGCTTATCAGCTAGAAACTCATTCGTTATTCCGTGGACATCTATCGCTTCTTGCTCTACGACCCGCTCTGGGTTGATATACACATGGTAGTGATTTCCTGTCAGCTTACGGTCAATCAGTTCGACACAACCAATCTCGATTATCCTGTGGCCAAGCTGAGGATTTATACCGGTGGTTTCTGTATCAAGTACGACCTGCCTCACCCTTCAACTCCATCAATCACATGAACCTTACCAATACTGTCTTTTCGAATAACCGAGTCAACTCCGAGATTGGCAAGCTGGTCAGCCATTTCATTACCTGGATCACCACTATGACCTTTCACCCAAAACCATTTTACCTCATGTGTTGCGACTTGCTCATCCAACGCTTTCCATAGCTCAACATTCTTTACTGGCTTTTTGGCTGCAGTTTTCCAGCCATTTTTCTTCCAACCTTTTATCCACTCAAGCATCCCTTTGCGCATATATTGGGAGTCGGTATGTAAGTGAACAACACTAGGTTTCTTTAAGCTTTCGAGCGCCCGAATTGCAGCAAGCAGCTCCATTCTATTGTTGGTTGTATCAAGCTCACCACCATAAATCTTTTTCTGATGCTTCCCGCTTGTTAATAATGCTCCCCAACCTCCCGGTCCAGGGTTGCCTTTACAGGCTCCATCGGTATAAATCTCTATCATTCTTCTTTATCTTTCTCGTTATAAACTGAAAAGTCTTGTTCCAAAACCCGAGCGTGCCGTGAGCTTGCCAAAGGCATTCCTACGACCTTTGCACCTCGACGCCATTTTGAGTAGGAATTGATTCGTGAACCGACCTGTTTTTGTGCCGATATCAAATAGTATGCGCCTAGGGGGACTTTTGTATTGAGCACTTTATCGAGCCACAAAAAACGCCTAAATAAACCTGCATTATTAAAAGGCAGGCCGTAGTAATGGTATTTAGTAGTTCCCACCCTAAAATCGAGCAAATTCAACCAATCTTCGATTCGCTTACCACCAATAAAACAACTATTCCAGGGTGCTTGCTGCGACCTCCCTAACAACCTCCTCACTCCCCAAGTACTGAGAGGGTTAAACCCAACTATCACCATCGTACCAGAAGACTTGAGCACCCTGGCTGCCTCTCGCAGGGTTTGATGAGGCGCACTGGAAAAATCTAGTGCATGGTGCAAGATAACAACATCTTGGGTTTCGCTTTCTAATGCCAATTCCTCAGAAGAAGAAATAATAGAGTTTTCAGGTAAGTCCGGTTCCCACTCTGGCAACACATAAAATTTATGCCCCAAGCTACTTGGGTTACCTACTGGCACCCTATGCGAGACACCTATCTCAGCCTGGTGATAGCCAAACAAGCGATGTATTTTATTTGCTATATTACGCCGTTGGTCAGCTAATAAACTACGTCCTAAAGCACTCTGAAACCACTGTTCCAGTTGCTGTTGTTTAGAACTGTTAGCCTGTGCATTTTTATCCAAATCTTGTAACCCTGACATCGCAAAGCTCCCGCAGCGTGCTCGCAACAAAGCAGACTCTATCTAAAGTAGCTTTAATTTACCCAGTATTCATTCTAAGCTATGACAAATCAACCTAAGTGAGAGTTATCATATGATAAAAGTTCATGGCATACCTGCTTTTTCAGACAATTATATCTGGTGTATATATGATGACGCGAGCATGCAGGCTGTCGTTGTTGATCCTGGCTCATTTAGTGACACTCAAGATTATTTGAATTCACAAGGGCTAGACCTAGTAGCAATTCTTATCACTCACCACCACCCTGATCACACGGGAGGCTTGGCAAAACTTAAAGATCAATATGACTGTAAAAGCTTCGGCTCATCTCACTCAAAAGTTGAAGGTATCGATGAGCAACTGTCTGAAGGCGAAGCGATCAGCTTACTTGGCTTACAATTCAAAAGCCTCGACGTTCCGGGTCATACGCTTGATCATAATGCCTACTATTGCGAACAACTAGACGCATTGTTTTGTGGGGACACACTATTCTCAGGTGGTTGCGGTCGCTTATTCGAAGGCAGTGCTGAACAAATGTATAACTCGCTTGGAAAAATCCGCTTACTACCGAAGACGACACGCATCTTCTGTGCACACGAATATACATTAGCCAATCTAGATTTTGCACTGAGTCTAATGCCAGACAACCAGGCACTACAAAACTACTTAGTAGAAGCCACCGATTTGCGTAAGCGTGGCTTATCCACTATCCCCTCCACACTAAAAACAGAACTGGAGATAAACCCGTTTTTTAGAAGCAACGATCCAGCCTTAGCTTCGAATGTTAAACAACTATTCCCCAATACGAATAGCTGTGAGCCAGATATTTTTGCCGCAACAAGGCTCGCGAAAGATCAGTTCTGACCATAGTAACAACGGGTTAGCACTTACAGAGTTAAATTTGTTACTAATTATTTAGCTCCAAGCAGTTGACCCTAAAGCCCCTACTTCATAGACTGGGCGGGAAAACTTGCTTAACGCCTAACAAAATGTGTTCCTTTTCTCGCAGCAGTAAAATAGCCACCCAATCGATATGCGTCATTTTCCTCTTATAGTTCTACTTTTGCTTATTAACGCTTGCGCGAGCTTTGATTCGTCGCGCGGACAGCTTGCCCCCCCTAGCTCGGTGCCGTCAGTTTCCAGCAACACAACATCAAACAAAAGCGAACCTACCCCCGACATTGAGAGCAAGGAAAACACTCAAGTAAGCGAACAAATCTCAAATACTCAAGAAAGTGGCATTAAGCAAGCGTCAACTGCTAGTAAAGCAAAGCTCCAACCCTCCCCAGAGCACACCAGTACGACACCAGCTAGTAATTCCGACAACGAAGCACTAACAGCACCACCCTATTTAATCTCTCAAATATTTGACGAAACGGTGGAGCCAAAAGAAAAGTTTTTCGTTAGCGGCCTTTTGAGCAGCCCAGATGAAGATCTATTCAGTAGTTTTGCTCTGAATAATAAGCTTATCGACAGCGCATCTGCCGAACATAACAAACAGCAGAATCGTAACTACGAGCAATACGGTTTTATCACTCCAACTGATGAGCTGGAACAGAAAGTCAATCAGGAGCTTCAGCTTCTTCGTGATAGACCTAGCCATAACCCTGACCAAGGCGACCTGCTTGACGATATTCGAAAGCACTTTACACTCGACCTGACTCTTGACAACAAGCGCATTCAAAGCCAGTTACGCTGGTACGTAAACAACCCCAATTATCTAGACCGAACCTTTAAGCGCTCTTCACGCTATCTTCACCATGTGGTGCAAGAAGTTAAGAAACGTAAACTACCGATGGAACTAGCACTACTACCTTTTGTCGAGAGTGCCTACGATCCTTTCGCATACAGTCATGGCCGTGCTTCAGGCTTATGGCAGTTTATTCCAGGTACCGGGAAGATTTATGGTTTGCATCAAAACTGGTGGTACGATGGACGACGTGACGTATTAGCATCGACTCAAGGAGCTCTCGAATACCTGAGTTACTTAAGTAGACGATTTGACGGCAACTGGCTCCATGCTCTTGCATCTTACAACTCTGGTTCAGGCCGCGTTAGTAAGGCGATAAAGCGCAATAAAAAACTAGGAAAACCCCAAGACTTCTGGTCTTTGAAGCTTCCAAGAGAAACCCGCGCTTACGTCCCTAAACTGCTTGCTCTTGCCAAGATTGTAAAGTCGCCTGAAAAATACAACATTCAATTCCCGAAAATCGCTGATAAACCGTACTTTGAGACAGTTCAAACTGGCGGGCAGATCGATCTTGCCCAGGCAGCTACCCTGGCCGGCATCGATATAAAGGAAATATATAAACTCAACCCAGGATTCAATCAGTGGGCTAGCGCCCCCATGGGGCCTCATCGTTTATTGGTACCTATTGAGAGCGCCAAACAGTTTAAAGCCGCGCTGACTGAGCTACCTCCAGAAAAGAGGCTCAACTGGACTCGCTACAGTATAAAACGCGGTGACTCCTTAATTCGCATAGCAAAGAAATTCAACACAACTCCAGCCTTGATTAAGCAAGTCAATCAGCTGCGCTCTAACACGATCAGAGAGAAACAAAAATTACTTATCCCTGTTGCATCTGAAGGTAAAGCTTATTACAACTTAAGCCAGCATAATCGACTCAAGCGCAAGCAAGACAAAATATCCGGAAGCCAAGGCAGCAAGAAACTACGTTATAAAGTACGCTCTGGAGATACCATGTGGGATATTTCCAGAGCTCACAAAGTAGGCGTTCGCTCTCTAGCCAAGTGGAACGGCATGGCACCCACTGACCCGATTAAGCCAGGTCAGGAATTAATTATCTGGTCACTTAAGGATGTAGGTAAAGCAAGCATGCCGCTACCGTCTTTTAGAGATAAAAGGCAAATGATCAGAAAGATTGGCTATCGAGTAAGAAAAGGTGACTCGCTCGCTCGCATCGCAAGTAAGTTCAGCGTAACGATTAATGACCTAGTAAGCTGGAACAAGCTAAACAAGAAAAAATATCTACAGCCAGGACAGAAGCTAACCATCTACGTAGACATAACAGCTACTTAGGCCCCGTTACCGAGGCTAGAATTTATTTTAACCTAGGAAGCCACCTCTAAAATCATTCAGACAATAAGTACTCACTAAATTCGATAAAGTGGGAAACAGTTACCTTATCTACTGGAATCATAGACTTATCAGCGTCAGCGCTATTTTCACTTAATTCACTCATCATACCTTTCACTCTTTCAAGCGTTTCACGAAGCAAGCTGACCATTGAGTCGCGCGGAGATTCAAACACTCCCATTGAATCATTCATCTGATTAAAGTGATTAACCATATCTACAATAGGTTGATACCGCTTTAGGTTTGATAAGTCATTCGTTCGACCTTCTTGTGAACTAGAAGGTGCACCATAAGTTCTTAACTCTTCCGCTACAGTCTTGGACAAGTCTAAGGAAAAGGATGCAATTTCGCTGGAATCAAACCCTACACTCATCGCTGATTCAAATGCATCCTGAAAGCGGTCTTGAAAAAATAATTCCGTTACATTACCTAGCTGCGACAATAGCTCGTTAATTGCCGTAAGCTCCGATTCATCCAGCTCCCCTTCGACACTATATTCAAACGACTTATCGCCGGACACAGCCACGCCTAGAGAGTTTCCCGAAGACTGGTAAATAGAGGCAAATGTATCACTCAAACGAATCGAGACTTTATCGCCATCCCTGGTCGTTAAGGAAAACTCGGTACTATCATGACTTGCATATTTGTACTTGGAAACAGCCTCGAAAGACTCTGGCTTAAGCTGTTGTTCATTGACTTTCTCTGGCGTAAAAAACTCGTAAACATTTAAAGCTTGCTGGGAGGTTTTAGCCTCAGTATCTACAGGAGTGTTAGTCGAAGCCGCAACTTCATTTCTAGCGCTCTGCTTGCTCCCTTCAGCTAAGCCATCTGCAGCACTCAGATGTTTTCCTTCAATATCATCTACCCCCTCATCAACCAAATGTCGAGACTGAGCTATTTCCTCCTCAAGCTTTTCATCCATCAAACCCAATGCGCTGATATCTTCTTTAGCGGATGAAAAGCCCGCCTCAATCCCTTTTCGAGCCTGACTTAATAAGTCACCAATTCTCGACTCATCCGCCCCGTTTCTGAGCTCGCTTTCAATTCGGCGTTCGACAAAACCGAGCACAGTATGAGCCACATCTGATGGAGAAGGCACTTTAAACTCAAACTGAGGTTTTTCGATAGTAATATTGAAACTAAAGTTTGTCTCTATCGAGCGGGAGAAAATTCTCCTTCCACTATCGGTACCGGCTTCTAAAAGCTGAGTTTCAACGCTTGTTTGCATACTTGCACTTAGCTTTGCAGAGCCAGTGCTTTCAGCTATCTTACTGGCATCTAGCGAGCGGTGCCGCGACAGCCCACCATCGTTTAGCTTGTCAATGTTATCTAATGCGTTCATACAAAACCCTCTAAAATCCGGTTGACCTCATAGCTATTATCGTCCGCAAAAAGATTTTCTTTAGGCATTCTTTTATAGAAAAGACATCTAAAGCAAGAATCTGTTATATTCCACGCAATTCACCAACTTAATGCGATTACTATGAATAAATTCCCCGAACCAAGCGACCAATACATGCCCGCCACACTCCTTCGGCGACTTCTTGCGTTTTTTTATGACAGTATCTTATGCATAGCTCTCACCATGACCATCACCATGATCTATATGGCGATTAGCCATAGCCTTATTGGTGCCGAAGAGTACAAGCAAATTAATGAGTCAGGCCAATCGCTTAAGGACCCACTACTATCCTCAACGCTTTTTATTTCCCTATTTCTGTTTTTTGGTTATTTCTGGACTAAAACCGGACAAACCCTTGGAATGCAGGTTTGGCATTTACGCATACAAAATGAGGACAACACATCAATCAGCTGGAACCAAGCCCTTGTCAGGTTCTTTGTCGCCGGAGTTTCCATTGCCGCATTCGGTCTTGGCTACCTTTGGGTATTCATCGATAAGAAAAATCGAACCTGGCAATGCATCGCATCTGAAAGCAAAGTTATACGAATTCCAAAGCGCAGCTAGACTCTAAATAAGTCAAACCAGCTTTCTCAGGTCAAAAAAAAGCTCTCGACATAATCGAGAGCTTTTTAGACAACAAACAAAAAATTAATCGTGAGCAGAGATAATCCAGTTTGTAGTCGACTCCATATCAGTAATAAACAACTGACCGATTGACTCACCAGTATCGCCGAATGAGATAGAGTGGATATCAATATCACCCTTGAAGCGCGTATTGATTGCAATACCATCCACAAAAGGATTACTACCAGCAAGCAGACCATCTATATTTAAAACAGCATCTTTAACTGCATAGATTTCACGAATAGAGTGCGCAAAACTAAATGATGAAGTGCCATCCAAACCTGTCAAATCGCCACGCTCATTGTGAATTTCCATGTCAGAAATCTGAACACCGGCAATATCAATATATACATCCAGATCTGTAATCTTAAAGTAACGACCCCAGTATATTTTGGAGTCAGCCTTACCCGTATTACCACCTAGAGGTCCAGATCCATCAAAGCCGTTACCATTGTTCTCAAGATGTAAGTCATCAGGACCTAAGTAACCCTGGATACCTAATTGACTAATCAAGGTAGTTGTACCAGCAGCACCTTGGTCGGGACCCTGACCATCAGTATCTAGACCAGCAGAACCTAGCTCATAACTTGAACTTGCCAAGCCAATTGCATCGATTTCAAGACGAAAGTCGACAGCATGCTCTAGGACTAGCTCTGCAGTATGAAAATCGTCTAATCCAAATCTACCGTCAGCTCTATACTGATCGATACCGCCTTCTGAAGCCCAGCCATCAGTAAAGTCAAAATGGATTACCAAATCACCATCACCATATGTGCGCTTATCGTCAATTACAGCGTTATCACGAGTTGAGTCAATACCGTTTGCAACACTAACAAACGTCGTATCAGTATTCCCATCATTTACATACATCTGAGCAATATCACGCATATTGGAAAAACCATATGCAAGCTCATTATCACCGTCGGTACCATCACCGGCGATGTCAATCTCAAGCCGTAAGTTGTCAAGCATCGTACCTGCAGAGCCCGTACCATTACCCAACGAGTTACCACCCATACGGATACCTTGAATCAACAAATAGCCTGCATCGTGATATGCGAACTCTCCGATCTCCCACTGACTTTCTACATCAAGAGTAAGACCTGCCTGACCCGTGACGTCTTGTAGACTATCTTCATCAAGCATTTGGACTTCGGCCATCACATTTGATGACAAAGCAGAAACTGCCGTCACCAAAGCCAACCTCTTCAAGCCTTTCATTATTGTATTCTCCTACTTTTTTTATTGTGCCGGCCTTCAGCTCTATTTTAGTCCAATCGGGATATATAGACTTTGTACCGTTAGGCGCCCCTTTCTTTCTTAAATACAGCCCGCATCCATGCATACACAAACCTGTGCCAAGGTCCTACAATCCACCCTTGACCCAAGGACTACTACATACGCATTTTATCCAGTCTAGTTGCTGCTTGAATAATACGCGAATTAACAACCTGGTTCAATCATGGAAAGTCTGTGTGAGACACTGCTCTCACTCCAGCTCAACGTGCCCTTCGCAAAAGGAATATCCCTGCTACCAAACATACCGAAATAGGAATAACAGTCGCATAGATTGGATTAAAACCAAACACAATTGCACTCGGCCCTAACAGGTCTTGTGCATACTTGAACAACAGTCCAACCACTACCCCTGAAAACACCCTAAACCCCATCGTGACAGACCTAAGAGGCCCAAATACGAACGATATTGCCACCAAGACCAATACTGCCGTTGAAATTGGCTGAAACGCTTTCTTCCAAAATGACATCATATAAGCGTCAGAGTTTAAGTCCTGAGCTTCAAGATATTGAGAATAAGTATATAAACCCGATATAGATAAGTCGTCGGATGAGACAACCAACACACTAAGCACCGAGGGAGACAAGTCTGTTTGCCAAGTTTTAGTTGGGAAATGATTGACGTAAGTGCGCGCCCCTTTAAAGCTTGTTTCAATAACAGACTCTAACTGCCAAGTACCACGCTGAAAAATAGCACGCTTCGCAAACACACTACTTTCAAGCTGATGATCAGCATCATACCTCTGCAACGACACACCATGAAGCACACCGTTTGATTGCACGGCATTAAAGTGCATAAAAGTATTACCCTCCCGATGCCACACCCCTCTATGACTGGCAACATTTTGCTCTGCCCCCTGGAGAACCGCTCTACGACTCTGAGCTATACCTTCCGTTACAGGAGCAACAAACTCCCCCAAAAACAAACCAATAAGCACAACAACTATTGCAGGCTTCATCGCAAAAAAGACAATCCTTCTGGTCGATACACCCGCTGCACGAATCACCACCAACTCGCTATTTTTGGCAATTGCACCCAAGCCTATCAAGCACCCCATAAACGCCACCAAAGGCAAGTAGTCATATATTCGTCGAGGCAGGGTCGTCAGTACGAACAATGCGGCATCAATAATCCCGTACTGCTCACTCAAATCATTCACTTCCGCCATAAACGCAAACAAAACATCTAACGATAGAACAACCGCCGCAACCAATAGCATGGACGCCGCCACTGTTTGCACAATGTAACGATTAATTCTTCTCATTATTGTTCCCTAGCGCCATATATAATCTGCTAAAAAGCGTTTTCAAAAGTGCCTTATGGTTAATCAAAAATATGCCCTAATATCAGAAATTTGCTGAAGAACGATGCAGTTCATCATTTGGCTTGCTATTCTATGACGATACACGTTTTCAAACCACCTCATTATGTGCTTCAGCACTAATGACCTTCGATACGATAAGAGACAGAAATGAATTACAATATTGTCGATACCGCGATTTCATCACTAAAAGCAGACAGCCTATGCATAGGCCTATACGAAAATCAGACACTATGTGAGCAAGGCAAAGTGCTCGACAAACTTCTTGATGGGCAACTAAGCCAAAGCATATCGCAATTCGACATTGATAGTGATTCAGGAAAAAGCTTCTTCCTACCCCTTCGTAGCGAACACGCTAATAGCGTTATTCTTTTGGGCATGGGAGACAAAAAGAAGTTAAACCTAAGCAGCCTAAACAAGGCCTTCAGCGCATTAGCAAGTCAAGCGAAAAGCGCCAAAGTAAAATCCTTACACTGCTTTTTGGACAATACTATAGATGGCACAGACATTAGCGCCAGACAACTCGCAAACAGTCTCGTTCGCTCAATTTCTGACCAGCATTACACTTTCGATCAGTACAAAAGCAAAAAATCTCCGGCCATCATATTGGAAAACATCAGTGTCGTCTGCTGCACTGCAGACCAACAAGCCTTGAGCGAAGCAACTGTGATCGCTCAAGCTCAGGCGAGAGGCATGGCTACAACCAGAACGCTTGGCAACCTACCCGGAAATGTCTGTACACCTGCTTACCTAGCAGAGCAAGCACTAGCGCTAGCAAGCAGAAGTAATAACTTTGAAGTAAAAGTACTCGAAGAATCTGATATGGAAGCACTAAACATGGGTGCATTTTTATCCGTATCCAAAGGTAGCTCAGAACCAGGAAAAATGATTATCCTTGAGTATAAAGGTGGCAAAGAAGGCGATGCGCCACATATGTTAGTCGGCAAAGGCATCACCTTTGATACCGGAGGAATTAGCTTAAAACCTGGCCCGCAAATGGATGAAATGAAGTATGACATGTGCGGTGCCGCGAGCGTTATCGGTACGATGACTGCAATTGCCGACCTACAACCCAAAATGAATATCGTCTGCATCATTGCAGCGGCTGAAAACATGCCGGCTGGACACGCCTCCAAACCTGGTGATATCGTGACAACAGCTTCGGGTCAAACAGTAGAAATTCTAAACACCGATGCAGAGGGCCGCCTAGTTTTATGTGACGCCCTAACCTACGCCAAAAACTACAAGCCCGCCTCAGTTATCGATATTGCGACACTTACTGGTGCTTGCATTATCGCGCTTGGGCACAGCACCTCTGCCGTGATGGGCAATGACGACACCCTGGTCGATGAACTTCTGCAGTCAGGCAAAGAGGTAAACGATAAAGCGTGGCAATTACCCATTTGGGATGAGTATCAGGAACAGATCGAAAGCCCCTTTGCCGATATTCAAAATATTGGCGGCAAAGGCGCAGGCAGCATTACCGCTGCATGCTTCTTGTCTAGGTTCACCAAAGAATACAAATGGGCTCACTTGGATATCGCAGGTACAGCTTGGGTATCAGGAGGAAAAGACAAAGGTGCAACAGGTCGTCCGGTTCCTTTGCTACTGAACTATCTGTTAAGCAAAGCGTCTTAAATATCTAGCAAGACTATTGAGTTAATTACGACAGCGACAACAAAAGCATGCCCAGAATAGACCTATACCTCTTAAATGAAGCCAACTTTTCTGAGCAAATTGCTTTTTGTTGCCGTTTAACGGAGAAAGCCCTGCAACAACACAGTCGAATTCATATTCAGACTGTGGACGCTATTCAAAACGAAGCACTAAACAGCGCTTTATGGACTTTCAAACTCGAAAGCTTTATTCCTCATAGTCTCGGTCAAAATGAGTCAGAAAGCAAAACCGCGCCAGTCATCATCGATGACAAACCATTAAAGTCATCACTTCAAAAAGACGATTCTTTGCTCATCCTCCTACGAAAGCAGTTACCCGAGCGCTTGGAAGATTTCAGCCGTTTGTGCTTAATCATTCCGAATATTGAAATCGAAATTCAGGACGCACGTACCTTATACAAGCAACTAAAGAGCCTTGGCCATGAGGTTCATATCCACGATCTACGGAAAGCTTAGGGAAGTCTTTGCTTTTTTAAGCAACTATATTAAGCAAGTCCCTAGCTTCAGCTCGCTCACGCCATGTATAATGTCGGCCATTTTTTATCGTATGCCAAGCGAAAGTCAGGCACTCGACCTCTAGCCATTTTTAACGAGTAAGCATCAACGATTATGGATAAGACCTACCAACCTAGCGAAATAGAACAGTCTTGGTATAAAACCTGGGAAGAAAGCGGCTACTTCAAGCCTTCAAATGAAGGCCAGCCCTACACCATTATGATTCCGCCACCGAATGTCACCGGTAGCTTGCATATGGGACATGCCTTCCAGGACTCTATTATGGATGCCCTAACCCGCTATCACCGCATGAAAGGTCATAACACTTTATGGCAGGTCGGTACCGACCACGCGGGTATCGCAACTCAAATGGTTGTTGAGCGCAAGCTTGCTGCTGAAGAAGGCAAAACTCGCCATGACCTCGGACGTGAAGCCTTTCTCGATAAAATCTGGGATTGGAAAGAAGAGTCCGGTGGCACAATTACCCGTCAGCTTCGTCGTTTAGGTGCTTCTGTCGATTGGGACCATGAACGCTTCACGATGGACGATGGCTTTTACAAAGCCGTTCAGGAAGTATTTGTTCGTTTATACAAAGATGACTTAATCTATCGCGGCAAGCGTTTGGTAAACTGGGATCCTAAGCTTCACACGGCTATTTCAGACCTGGAAGTCGAGAACAAAGACAAAAAAGGCAATATGTGGAACCTTCGCTATCCACTAGCCAATGGTGAAAAAACCTCTGAAGGTAAAAACTACTTAGTCGTCGCAACCACTCGCCCCGAAACCATGCTGGGTGATACAGGCGTTGCAGTCAACCCTGAAGATCCACGTTACAAAGACCTGATCGGTAAGTTTGTAGAATTGCCTCTTGTTGGTCGTTTGATCCCGATTGTGGGTGATGATCATGCCGACATGGAAAAAGGCACTGGTTGTGTAAAAATAACACCTGCGCACGACTTTAACGATAATCTAGTGGGTAAGCGCTGCGGCCTAGCGATGATCAATATCTTCGATATTGATGCTGCCATCCTTAAAGAAGCAGAAGTTTACGACACTGAAGGCCAAGCTTCAGATGCTTTCGATACAGCCCTACCCGCAGAATTTGCTGGCTTGGATCGATTTGAAGCGCGTAAAGCCATCATTGCAAAATTTGAAGAGCTTGGCTTATTAGAAAGTATTGATGATCACAATTTGGTTGCACCCTACGGCGACCGCTCAGGTGTTGTCATCGAACCACTTCTTACAGACCAGTGGTTCGTTCGTGCAGGCCCGCTAGCTGAACCTGCAATACAGGCAGTTGAAGATGGCGAGATTCAGTTTGTTCCCAAGCAATACGAAAACATGTACTTCTCCTGGATGCGCGACATTCAGGACTGGTGTATCTCTCGCCAGCTTTGGTGGGGACACAGAATCCCGGCTTGGTACGATGCTGAAGGTAATGTTTACGTTGGCCGCACTGAAGAAGAAGTACGTACTGAAAACAATATTGATGCTTCAGTTGAACTGTCTCAAGACGAAGACGTTCTCGACACCTGGTTCTCTTCAGCACTCTGGACTTTCGGCACACTAGGTTGGCCAGAAGCAACGGAAAGGTTGAAGACCTTCCACCCAACAGATGTTTTGGTAACGGGCTTCGATATTATTTTCTTCTGGGTTGCCCGCATGATCATGATGACCATGCACTTTATGAAAGATGAAAACGGTAAAGCCCAGGTTCCGTTCAAATATGTATACGTAACAGGCCTTATTCGAGACGAGCATGGTGACAAAATGTCCAAGTCGAAGGGTAACGTACTCGACCCGCTCGATATGATTGACGGCATCGACCTTGAATCTCTGGTTGAAAAACGCTGCGGTAATATGATGCAGCCCCAGCTTGCTCAAAAAATTGAGAAGCGCACGCGCAAGACCTTTGAAGACGGTATCTCTGCACACGGGACCGATGCACTTCGTTTTACCCTATTCTCACTGGCTTCGACGGGTCGTGATATCAACTGGGACATGAAACGCCTAGAAGGCTACAGAAACTTCTGTAACAAGATCTGGAACGCTGCACGTTATGTGCTCATGAATACTGAAGATCAGGACTGTGCTCAGAATTCTGACGATTATCAATTATCTTTAGCTGACAAATGGATCATCTCGCGCCTTCAGCAAACCGAAGCATCCATTGAAAAATCTATTGGTGAGTTCCGTCTAGATATGGCCTCACACACTTTGTATGACTTCATCTGGAATGAGTATTGTGATTGGTACCTGGAGCTTTCCAAGCCGATTCTAAACAGTGACGACAGCGACGAAGCGCTTAAGCGTGGCACACGCCGCACACTGGTACGAGTACTTGAAGCTGTACTAAGAATGGCTCACCCCTTTATCCCTTATATCACAGAGGAAATCTGGCAGCGTGTTGCTCCCTTGGCCGGTCAGTCTGGCGCAACCATTATGACTCAGCCTTACCCTGAAGCAGATGAGTCGAAAGTCGATGAAAAAGCACTGGGTGACGTTGAGTGGCTAAAAGGTGTCATCGTCGCAATACGAAACATTCGTGGTGAGATGGATATCTCTCCTGCCAAGGCAATTCCCGTTCTACTGCGTAACGGCAATAATGAAGATCAGCGCCGCTTCCAGGAAAACGAAGGCTTTGTTAAGTCACTCGCCAAGCTCGAGTCAATGAGCTGGTTAAATGACGAAGAAGCGCCTATGAGTTCAACTCAGTTAGTCGGCTCTATGGAAGTCTTGGTACCAATGGCCGGTTTGATCAACCTTGATGCCGAGATAGCTCGACTCAATAAAGAAATCGATAAGGCGGAGAAAGAAATTAAGCGCCTTTCTGGCAAACTGAACAATGAGAAGTTCGTAAGCAATGCGCCAAAAGACGTTGTAGAGAAAGAGCAGGCTAAGCTGGAAGACGCGCAAAGTAGCCAAGCCAAGCTGGCTGAACAGCTCGAAAAAATCAAGGCCATGTAATTGGCCTTGAAGCTACACATAATGGGTGCCGGTGCAATGGGCTGTCTTTGGGCAGCTCATCTGCACTGCGGATTTTCAGGGGCCTCTGGCCCGCATGTTAGCTTTATTGATAAGCGAGCATACTCAAACCTGTCTATGCGCAAGGAACTTTCCTTCTCTATTAGCAGCCCCTTCCTGGCTCACATTCCAGAAAATACCCAACTAAGCTTTAGGCTAGAACAAACACCGCAAACAATCGATTGCCTACTTGTGTGCACCAAAAGCTTCGATGCCCTTCCCGGCCTTAAAAAGCTTGGTGAAGCCATCACAGATAAAACCCTATTAGTGTTATTCCAAAATGGCCTGGGTAGCCAATACGACATTCTAGAAGCCTTTCCTGATAACCCTATTTTCGCCGCCGTCACGACTGAAGGCGCTAATCGGGTTTCTTCAAATCAAATTGTCCATGCAGGCTCCGGCCTTACGCGCGTCGGCCCCTTAAACAAAGCTGCAGAATCTAACGATGCTGCCCGAGCGCTACTTAATTACCTTCAGCCACCCGCATTAGACAAGACGCTAACACTCCAATACGAAAAGGACATATGGCAGGCTTTGTGGCACAAGCTCGTGATCAATTGCGCTATTAATCCCTATACAGCGCTACTAAATTGCCCGAATGGCCAAGTACGGACATCACGACGTTTTATTGAAGGTTGGCCAATACTGAAGCTAGAACTTAGCGAGCTGCTAAACACAGCAAGCTACCCTCTTTCCGGTGATGAAATCGAAACGCTGGTTTTCGATGTGATGCAAAAAACCAGCACAAATATCTCCTCTATGCTACAAGATATTCGCGCGGGTAAACGCACTGAAATTGATGATATCAATGGCTTTGCAGCCCGGTTTTTGGCTCAGCATACCTTAAGTAGCGAAGTGAATAGTTATTTGGCGAGCAAGGTTAAGGCTCTGCCTACACATTGAACCATCGAGTTCACAGAGCGCTTCGCTGCACAGAGGAAAGATAACACCCTAAGACTTTAGCTGAGTATTCACTCCAAAAAAGCTTTTTCCAGAGCCTGCGTATCGGCCCATATATCACAACGCTGTTTAGCCCGCGTAAGACCGGTATATAATAGCGAACGCGATAAAAGTTCTTTAGCGTAATCAGCAAGAAGAATCCCGACACGCTGGTACTCTGAGCCCTGACTTTTGTGCACCGTCATCGCGTAAGCAGGTTGCCAGGCTTTGAGCCTTTTCGGTGATACGATAATGCTCTCGCCCGAGCCTTGCGGCACCTCCACCTGAAACTTTCCCGTACTACCCGGCTCATGATTACGAGCAACGACAAAGCCAATATCACCATTAAAAACACCCAAGTCTGCGTGATTTTTAGTAATAAGAATGGCCTTACCATGATACAGGAAAGATCCGGTATCAACATTGGCGGAATAGTGCCCCGGTAGCATCGCCAGCAAACTTCGTTCAATATAATTATTCATAGCGATCACACCCTGCTCGCCCTCATGAGTCGAACATAGCAATTGGAAGTCAGCAAAGGCACTATTCAATGCTGCGATATCTGCTTGCTTCTGCACCGCCTCAAAATAGCTTTGATAGGCTGCCGTGATTGAGTGATGAACTTGCTGAGCATTCATTTCAGCTTGGTTTTCACCCTCTTGATAGTCGAACCATCGTACCTGCTTGTTATTGCTATCTAAGTGGCGACTAATGCAAAAGTCATTTTGAAAACCGATAAAATTACCGGCATTAATTTGCTCGGCAGCGCGCTTAAGTTCTCCACCAAAGCGGTAGGTCTTTCTCAAATAGCAAAGCGCTTGATTAATGCCTTCACTCGCTACTTTTTTGTCGACAGCTGGAGTTAGAAAGACTCCTGACTCATAGCCAGTCAGACTTGCCAGACGATCGGCAAATTCGCTACTATAAGACATATCCTCAAAACGCCTAACCGTCTCTGAGAATACCTCGCCCGGCTCCACGGGTGGCAGCTGATAAGGGTCACCCATAAAGATCACTTGTGTGGTGTCAGGCACGGTTTTGATTAACGCATGCATTAAAGCCAAGTCGATCATTGATGACTCATCAACAATCAAGATATCAGCTTCAGTAAGTGCAATTTCACTCCGCCCCGAAAAGAGGCTCTCTGCGTTAAGTTTTTCTGAATAAGAGTGTTGCGAAGGTAAAGCTTTATGGTCGATTAAGAAACGGTGTATCGTCTCACCATTAGCAGGCAAACACGCGCTAAGTGGAAGCATATCTGAGCCTTCTAGCACAGCCTGCTCAGTTTCGATTCGCTTAAGTTGGAAGGCGATTGAGTCCGCTAGACGAACGGCAGCCTTTCCTGTCGGGGCGAGCAACCTTACTTTTGCTGGTCGGCCCAAACGTAGCCTGAATGATTGATCGACCAAGTGCAACAGGCTTGCTGCTGTGGTGGTTTTTCCGGTACCGGGTCCCCCAGCAATCAAAGTTGTTTTTTGCAGCAAAGCATGTGCAGCTGCAACGGCTTGCCAGTCTGGTTTCTCGTCTGAGTCCACACCATTTAATGCAAACATGCTTTTTAAACACTGACTCAAACGATCCAACTGAGACTCGCTGAGTGCTTCGTCACTCAGGCTTTCACTGCTCACCCTTTTCGCTAACCAAGCTTCGAATTCACACTGTAGATTCCAATAACGAGTCAAATACAGCTTATCACCCGAAACAACCAAGGGCTTGACACTCTGTTTTGCATGCAGCCTCTTATGAGCTCTCGCTTGTGAGAAGTCATCGACGACGGAGAGCTGCAATAAGCTAGCTTTGAAGTCGTGATCAAGTCCTATCTTATGAGCTGACAAGGCAATACAGATTTGCCCCTTACTCGTCGCGTAGGACAGTTCACAGATTAAAAGCGCTAAGCTGCTGGCATGCTGTCGCTCTTCTTCTAACAAACCTTTAACCACAAACTCTGCGGCGTAAAGATCAAGCCAGCGATATGCAGTATTTTGTGCCTCGACCTGCTGAGCAAGGTTTTTCAGTACAGGCGTTTTAATTAAACTCATGCGCCCTCCAAATGCAGGTCGAGTGCTTCTATCAAAGCCGCTTCAGGTTTGATGAAATAGACACCCGTTTGCGATGCGCCCAACTCGTTCCCATCAGAGTTAAGTGGCATACCACGAAGATAGAGATAATATACACCACCAAAATCTCGTTCATAACGATAAGCAGCTCCCAAGCGTGCTTTTAGATAGCGATGTAAGGCAAGACTATAGATGAGGTACTGTAAGTCATAGCGGTGATCAAGCATCGCTTCAGAAAGTTTGTCGTGCGTATAATCTTCAAGTTGATCGCCTAGGTAATTCGATTTGTAATCTAGCAGAAAGTACTGCCCTTCTTTGACGAAAACCAAGTCAATGGCGCCTTTTAAGTGCCCTTCAAATGAAGCAAACTCAAGTGTTGGAACGGTCGACGCGTACGACTGAAGCAATTCATTAATACGCCCGATTTGGCAGCGCTGAACTTTAAAGTAAAACTCCATTTCTGCTTGAAAGTCACTTAGTGGCAATTGCGATAAGGAAAAGTTGTCGCTTAGCTTGGCATCTAGAATATTTTTTAACCACTCGCTTAAATAGGCAGACCAAAAAGGCAAAGCGCCTTCATCAACAAGGCGACTTAATGACAGTTTTTCTGCAATCATGTCTCGTAGGCTCAGAGGCTGGCCATCTGAGCGTAGTTTGGTGAGCGGCTGAGCCGTTTCGAATTCAATACTTTCAAACAAGGTATGTAAAAAAGTACCCGCCTTACTACCTCGGGGAAAGTCAAAAATGCTTAACTCTCGCTCTTCGCTTTCCGCTACGGGCTCTTTCGACGGCGTGCGACTATTGGAGCCTGGTGATGTCGTAATATGCTGACGCGCATGGCTTTCCTGCATTAGCCCGGTAAAGCTTTGAACTCGCCATTGGCTACTCAACCCTCTATCTAGCAGTTCACAAGCAATCGCCTCTTGCCGACCCTTGTCACGACCCTGTTCTGATTTAAAGTGCGCAAAACGATGTTGCTTTAGGCTCTCGCTTAAATCATCTTCGTCGAGTAAGTTAAATTGAATGACACCATTTGATTGTGCAGCCAAACCCTCTAAAGCCGAACGGTAGTTATCCTCGTCCAAACCTTCAAGTATTGCTTCACGGTCAAGCAGATAAGCCCAGGCAGTTTTCGCTACCCCCAAACTAAGTACGCCCGCGCCTTTATAAAAGTAGGTACCAAGGAAGCATTGATATTTTGCTCGTGTCAGTGCGACATATAATAAGCGGATATCTTCAGCCAGCCGCTCTCGGTCCACCAAACTGACATTTGACTCTTGCTTGAGTAAGTCGAGGTTTAACTTGCCGCTCTGATCATAAAACCACGCCATATCAGCACCACGGCCTGTGAATACAAACGGTAGAAAGACATAGGGATACTCTAAGCCCTTACTTTTGTGAATCGTGACGATACGAATTAGCTGTTCATCACTTTCAAGACGTAGACGACTCTCATCATCAGCCAGTACCGACGCTGAAATATTCTGACGAAACCAACGCAGTAGCGCAAAGTGACCACGTGTGACTTGCGCCTGACTTTGTAATAACTCCGCTAGCTGATTAACATTACTAAGGCGTCTTTCCCAGTCCTGGAACTGTGAGGCATCCTGGTGCCAAGATGCATAGACACCCAAGCGACTCATAGCGTCACGTATCGCGGCTAAGACTCCATGGCGATTCCAACATTTATGCAAGTCATTAAACAGCTCAAGATAATACTCCAAAACACTATCGTTATTTCGAATATCCAAGAGGCGTTCGTCGTCGATGCAAAAGAATAATTCAGACAGACAGCTCATTAGCAGATACTCATCACCCGGCTCTGCTATCGCTGCAAGCAAGCGATAAATGGCCTGCGCTTCTTCACTATCGTAAATATTGCTCTTGCCTTCGTAGCTTGCACTTAAGCCATAGCGTGCAAGGCGTTGCTTAACTAGCTCGGCCTCTTTTCCTGAACGAACTAATACGGCAATGTCTGAGTAAGCGGCCTTTCCTTCAGTCAGCAATGCAAGAATTTGTTGGACGCAATGATCGGCAAGTATGGAGGTCATCGCTTTTATATCACGTCCTTCAGGTCTTACTTGAGTGATGCAAAACGCAGGCTGACCACGCAAGTGCTCGGGTGTACTCTTCGCCGCGTTTACAGCGTTAAAAGGGATGTCTTCTGCGATAAATGGATTCGATTCGCGCTGGAATACCTGATTTACTGCTGTGACCATCTCAGGCGAAGAACGCCAATTGGTATCCATTGTGAACTGGTGGCCACGCGGGTGTTTGTCAATATCCTGCTTAGCTCTGAGGTAGGTGGCGATATCCCCGCCTCGAAAAGCATAGATTGCTTGCTTAGGGTCACCAATAAGCACCATCGAGGCATCTTTGCGAGACTCAATGCTTGACGAGAAAATACTCGAAAAGATATGGTATTGCTCACGATCGGTATCTTGAAATTCATCAATCAACGCTACTGAAAAGCGCTCGCGCACCGTATTAATTAATATATTACGTGTATCTTCGTCAGACAAAGCATTCGCTACGTTCAATATCAGGTCATCAAAACTGACAGCTTGTTGCCGTTCTTTCTCTTCATTGAACCGTTTACTGATCTCCTGGAAGCTTTGCACCAAGAACACTTCGCGTGAGCCAACTGGAAGTTTT
Source organism: Oleiphilus sp. HI0061 (assembly GCF_001635675.1). Lineage (NCBI taxonomy): Bacteria > Pseudomonadati > Pseudomonadota > Gammaproteobacteria > Oceanospirillales > Oleiphilaceae > Oleiphilus > Oleiphilus sp. HI0061. The sequence goes on from NZ_LWFE01000969.1 coordinate 20,746, forward strand.
CTCAGGTGCGCTTCTACAAAATTGAAGTAGGCATGCTCTGGAGGCACTCCACCCTTCTTCACGTCTTGGCTTAAATACCCTGGAGTAAAGACTTCAAACAGATTCTTACGTTTACTGGCTTTAGGAAAGTCGAAACTTGTGAACTCGGCTTCGCACCATTCGCGAATCAAAGTGAGCCATTTATTCTTATGGTTCACGCCTTTTAGCATTGATTCAGCGACAAGTTTCTGTACTTCATCGATGCTATCTAAGGTTCGTGAGCGAAGTGTTTGATACCAATCAATTGTGGCATGGTAATGCTGCTCCCAGGCTGAAAGACCACCCTCAAGTACAGCTGGTGTGAATACATCTGGTCGTCTATTAATCAAAGGTTCAAGAGACGACATCAGTTCTGCAGGCGTCGCCCAGTTACTATAGACCTCTAGTAACAACTCTTGTGGTAGAGCAAAGACTTCCTGGCGCCAGTAATCCTCACAGACCCGCAGCAACAGAGGCTTGGTGTCTTCCATCAGGTTTTGCGTAAAAGCGACATTTAAATCTAATGCATGACGCGCCAGAAGCTGCTGACAGAAACCATGAATTGTATGGATTTCAGATTGGTCTATTTGACGTTCTGCGATTCTTAAACGAAGTTTATCTGCCTCAATATCCGATGATTGTTGGTACAAATAATTCAGCACCTCATCGTCACTAGGTTCACCATTTAATACCTGGGAAAGCTCCTGAATTCGTGCACGGACTCGATCACGAAGCTCTTGCGTTGCTGCCTCGGTAAAGGTCACTACCAGAATTTCATCTACCCCGAGCTTTTGTTCTAGCAAATAACGTAAGTAGAGATTGGCGACCGCATAGGTTTTCCCGGTTCCTGCGCTCGCTTCAATTAGTGACAATGAATCAAGCGGGAACTGACAGAGGTCTAGCGTTTTCATTTTAGAACCTCCCCTTGCAAGTCGGTGAAAATAAACTCTTCTTTATAGGCAGCAACTTGCTTAACAAGTCGCTGCGACTCTATATCAGGTAAAACTCGAACCTCGGCGTGATCAGTATAAAGGCAATAGCGCTGCCAATAAGGGTCATCCATTTCACCTTCACGCGCGTTGTAGCCCTGTTTGTTACCTTCAAATATTTTTCTCGCTTTTGACTCGCCTTCAAATATCCAACTAAAGGCAGTCTTCGGTAGGAATGGCAGTGCTTCTTGCCCTGTTAGCGTAAAGAGCTCTAGCAAACCCTCCATATAAGATTTTGCGTCAGCAGCACTCAATTCAGGAAAGATCGTTACTTGCTCTGCATTAATCAACCTTGACTCGGTTTTTAGCTCAAGTCCCGTCTCGTGACCCGGTGCAACTTGATGGTGAAATAGATAGTTGACCACAACATGTTTTACCCAGCTAGAAAAGAACAACGCTGGCGAACTCCGGCTCAAACTAAACTCGCAAACAGCGCTATCCAGTAGGACTAGTGAACCAACTATGCGCTTACCAGAAAGCTGGAAGTCGATAACCAAAGTTGACGCTTCTTTCGCTAAAGCTCGCTCAATATAGGTAGATAAATCGACAAGTTCATCCTTCGCTTGAGCAAAGTAAGTTTCATCTAAAGGTGCTTTTGGCAGCCTCCCTGATAAGCGCCACTGATCAAAACACGCTTGTGTAAGCGTGTCAGAATCGACTTCCTTATGCATGTCCTTGACGACAGTTCTTAAGATATCACCCTTTAGTGCATAGATATCCAAACGGTCCAATGCAAAGGCTTCACTTTCTTCCAGATCATCTGGCAGTTTGCTAACCTTCAAACCAAGTATTTTCTGATAGTAGTACTTAAGAGGTGAAGACAAGGCGCTAAGCAATTCTTCCAAAGACAGACTTTGGATCTGTATTTCTGTTTCATCGTCTTCGACGAGTTGATCACTTTGAGGCTCAGCAAACATATCGAACTGATGTAATGGAGGCGCGTCTATTTCCAGAACATTGGCATTTGTTTCATCCTCTTCTCTAGACTCAAGTTCCAAGCCTCTGGAAAGGTCTTCCTGCTTTGGCGAAAACAGTGTCATCCAGTCCATGTTGTAGCTTTTGTCTAGTATTTTTTCACTGTGCGATTCAGAAACTTTTTCACAATAATAGTCGGAGTGAAAAGCTTGCAGGCGGTGCTGCTTGGTCCACAACTCCACTACATCGGCATCTGCTTCGTTCTCTATTTTAAAATACGTGCGGCAATAATCCTGTAGCTCACTCACTAGTACAGAGGGGTAGCGAATAGAATTATCGCTAATATTGCGACCCGTATAGCTGATATACAGATAATTCCTGGCACTCAGCAAAGCCTCCAGAAACAGGTAGCGGTCATCATCACGTCGTGAGCGGTCGCCAACTCGCCCCGGAGACCGTGCCATTAAGTCAAAGCTTGGTTTGTTTTCAGGCCTTGGATACTTTCCTTCATTCAAACCCAATAAACACACTAATGAAAACGGTACGCTGCGCATTGGCATCAGAGTACAAAAATTAATACGGCCAGAAAGAAATCGTTGCGAAACCTGCTCTTCTTCCAACACTTGCTTCACTTGCTGGGCAACGATGGAAAATGGCAAAGCTTTTTCATAGCCAGTAACTCTAAACTCATCACTTAAGGCTTCTAGCGCCTTTGCCATTGCCTGAGTAACACTTTCGTGCAAGGTATCCTGATCAAGCCATAAACGCCAGACATCTGCTATCGTAGCCAAAGCATCAAGGGGATGTTTTTCACCCGCTTGCATTGAGAGCGTTTGCTCAACAACGTCAATAAAGCGAACAAACTTACCCACCAATACCTGCTGATCTGAGCCGAACACCTCTTCCGGTATCACTTGTTCACCCGCAAAACTGGCGACAGGAACAGGCCCGAGAATATAGGCGCTTAGCAGGCGTTT
>NZ_LWFE01000970.1:0-3511 GCF_001635675.1 Oleiphilus sp. HI0061
CTATTTATTCACGACGTTTGCTAGCTTCTCTGAAACGTCGCTAAGCTTTGTCGTCATTGTGCTCAGGTTTTGAATTGACTCCAGTAGGTGTATAACAGCGTAAGCGTTATTGTTATTTACCTCGCCAACATTCTGCGAGGCAGCACTGACTTGTGTCATGTTGTCTTGCAGTTTATTGATTACCTTGGATACTTTTTCAATTTGTTCTGAAACTTCAATAACCGAGGCCGATGTATTCTCCAGTACTGCTTCTGAGTGAAGTACTATCTCGACGCCCTTATCAACGTCTACTGACCCTTGTTTTATTACATCGGTAATTTCTTGGGCAGACTCATCACAGCGAATTGATAAGCTTCTGATTTCGTCAGCAACGACGGCAAAGCCACGCCCCCTGTCACCAGCACGTGCAGCTTCGATTGTTGCGTTTAATGCAAGTAAGTTCGTTTGGCTAACGATACCGGAAATGACCTGAATAACATCTTCAATTTTTGAGAAGCTTTGTTTGATCTTATCCATGCTTTCTGTTGTTTTCTTCATGGAGTCTGCGGTAGATGTGACATTTGCTTGTGTAGTTCTTGTCACAGTTTCAATTTCTCTCACAAGAGAAGATGTCTCGCTAAGCGTTGTTTGCGTTTCGCTAACTGTTGCATCAATCTGCTCAGAAGCCTCGAGTTGAGAATGTGCGCCGTTTTCAATTGACTGGCTATCACTGTTCATTTTTTTGATGTTTTCTAGCAAGGATCTTGATGAGGTGGATAGGGTATGGCATGTCGACTTGGCTTCATTCAGAATCTCTCCTAAGCGCTGTGAGTTCTTTTCGGCCGAAATTACCAGACTACTTGTCTCTTCATTTGCTTGGATTGCTTCAGCTAGTGATTCTTGCCTTATGCGAAAAGCATAGCTCTGGCCAAGCCATATAATGATCATTGGCAATAAGTAGCCGGAATAGGTGTCTATAAGCTTCTGGCTTTCACTGAAAGGATAGTTGTTCCATACCACACCGCTGCGATCGAAGTACACCAATAAGCCAATGCTAGTGAATGAGGTGCAAAACCAAAATAGTCCAGACTTTCTGTTGGCTAATAGATAGGCAATACAAACCAGGGTCGGAATCCAAAATATATGTGAAGAATGTAAGCCGCCAAGGCTGTAGATCATATTGAAGCCATGAGGGAAGGCCCCAACCATTAGCATGTTAGCAACTACGTTTGGAGAGCACTTGAGTCTCACAAGGGTGCTTGAAATAAGCGACATGAGAAGCCCAATCGAAGATGATACTACAAGCGCGGTATAGTCGGCCTTAGTCCATTTAATAATGCTGTAAATCATTACCAGGTTGGTAAAGAACTGGAAGTAAAGTAATAAGCGATAGCGAACCTGAAGCTCTTTGCTTATTGAGTGGGGCTTAGGCCAAAAGAACTGGATGTAATGTTTCAACGGGTCAAGCATGTATTTTGCAATCCAAGGCGGTTAAAGGTACTAATAATAAAACTATAGACCTAAAACAGTAGTAAGTCACCTTGGCCAACGCTCGCGTTTGGACGAACGAAAAATAATGAAAAAAATATTGGACAGTTAGTATTTAACTGCACATAATACTGATTATGTATACAGTATAAATTACTGGTCGTAATATTTAGTTATGGCCTGCAAAGAGTTATTAGTTAGGGGATATTTAAATGGAAGACAACAAAAAGAAAGCTTTAGGTGCTGCACTTTCTCAGATAGAGCGTCAGTTTGGTAAGGGTGCAATAATGAAGATGGGCGACCAGCCCAGAGAGGCGATCCCCTCTGTATCAACTGGCTCTCTAGGCCTGGATATTGCTTTGGGAATTGGTGGTCTTCCTTATGGTCGTATTGTTGAAATTTATGGCCCCGAAAGTTCTGGTAAAACAACACTTACATTGCAGGTTATTGCAGAGGCGCAAAAGCAAGGTAAAACCTGTGCGTTTGTTGATGCTGAACATGCTTTGGATCCAATTTACGCAGAGAAGTTAGGCGTCAACGTTGATGAGCTTTTGGTTTCTCAGCCAGATACCGGAGAGCAGGCATTAGAGATCGCCGATATGCTTGTACGCTCAGGTGCTGTTGATGTATTAATTATTGACTCAGTTGCTGCCTTAACGCCAAAAGCTGAAATCGAAGGGGATATGGGTGATAGTCATATGGGCTTGCAGGCGAGACTTATGTCGCAGGCACTTCGTAAGATTACGGGTAATATTAAAAATGCTAATTGCTTGTGTATTTTCATCAACCAAATTCGTATGAAGATCGGCGTAATGTTTGGCAACCCTGAGACAACAACCGGTGGTAACGCCTTAAAATTCTATTCATCGGTACGTTTGGATATTCGTCGTACCGGCGCGGTAAAACAGGGCGACGAAATTATTGGTAACGAAACGCGAGTTAAGGTTGTAAAAAACAAGGTTTCACCACCATTCAAACAGGCAGAGTTCCAGATCCTTTACGGCAAGGGTATATACCGCATGGGGGAAATCATAGATCTCGGTGTTAAGGAAGGCTTGGTAGATAAGGCTGGCGCATGGTACAGCTACAACGGCGACAAGATCGGGCAGGGTAAGGCTAATGCTGCCAACTTCTTGAAAGAGAACCCCGAAATCGCTGAAGATATTGAGGGCAAGGTTCGAGAAAAATATATGCCTAAGATTGAGCCTGCAGAAGGGGGTGACGCACCTGAACTGGCTTTGGAGCTGTAACTTATTTATATTTTGTGGCTAAATTTACGAAGATAATTTTACTAAGAGTAAAGTTATCTTCGTTATTTAATACAAGTAGTAAGTGATAAGATTGTTTGAGGGGGGGAATGGCAAGCCTTTAAATCAGCTTCAAACGATATACCTTGCGCTCCCTCTCTTGCTATTCATTAATTTTTTATCTACCCTGATCGCTTGTTTGGTCTGTTAAGCTATCAACGGCATCAACGGCATCAACGGCATCAACGGCTTCATTACTATTCAAGTTTGCTTGCGTATTATCAATAACTGCTTGAGTGCTTTCAGGAGTGGTATTAACATTATTTTGTTGTTCTTCGAGAGTCGTGCTATCTGAAGCAACTTCAATGGCATCAAAGCTGTCTTCATCCTTACGTAAAGAGATATCGGTAGCGCTGCTGTCCACTTCTAAGCCTTCCAGAGGTTTATGTCCGGCGGGCAGAGCAGGTGCTTCGAGCGTTTCAATCACAAGCGGCTCGGATCGAGGCGCAGCGAAAGTTTGGATCTGGGAAGCGGGAAGCTCAGGTTTTTGTACAGGGGCCTTTTTCAGCTCTTTTATAAGATCGATTATAACTTCTGACTGGTTAAATAGTTTTTCAGGCTCAATGTCTTGACCTGATGTAGCTAAGTGAATGTTATTGAGAAGTTCCATTACTTTAAGAACGTGCTTTTCAGCTTCTTCTGGTTTCATTTTTACCGTGCGTTCGGCTTCAATCGCAACGAAGTAAGCTTTTTTAGTCGCCAAAAGAGCATCAATGCCTGCAGCTTTTACCCCCTCT
>NZ_LWFE01000971.1:0-343 GCF_001635675.1 Oleiphilus sp. HI0061
TCATTTGTAAAAACCCTTTGAACTCTTATTGGTGTACTCATACGTTTACCTCTGAGTTGTATACATTGGATTACTTAGCAGAATACGTTGATATTCAAACACCGGTAAACGATGTAGAACCCCAAGGGCTAGGACGAAATGTTGATCTTTTCGATACACTGAGAAAGTGGGCTTATCGGGCTATCAGGCAAGGTTGGCCTAAGTTTGACCAATGGCTTACTGCTTGCTCTGATAGAGCTTTGATGATCAATACAAGATTTACCTCTCCTTTAGATAACAATGAAGTTGACCACGTTGCAAAGTCTGTTGCTAAGTGGACGTTTAATAATTTCTCAGAACGTAG
>NZ_LWFE01000972.1:0-291 GCF_001635675.1 Oleiphilus sp. HI0061
CTTTTTATTCCTATTTATCGTGTTCATAATCTCCTTAGTGGTCGGTGAGTCTTTAGATCAACGAGGCTGGCTTCATCTTCTTACCTATACTTTCAATATCTATAGAGCCTCTGAGTCTTACTCTCACTCAGAATTATATGGTCATCTGTGGTCGTTGTCAGTCGAAGAACAGTTTTACCTTATATGGCCATTTGTGATCTATTTCTACTCTAGGGGCTTGAAAAGTTTAATTGTTTCTCTTTTATCGTTCTATCTTGTGGCAAAGCTCTTGTTAATGCTTTTAGTGTCTTG
>NZ_LWFE01000973.1:0-599 GCF_001635675.1 Oleiphilus sp. HI0061
CGGAAAAGAGACTAAACTGAACCGCTGTGTGCCACCTTAAGAAAAAACACTTTGGTGCTTTGAAGCAGGCTATTGCGAAGGCCTTACTCACCAAACTCTATTTTAACCCGCTATGGTTATTCAAGCACTTCCTCTTGATAATTTTTTTGAGTGGCCGTTATTCGACTTTCAGTTATTGTCGATTGCAACACTGCGCTTTATTGTCGATTTGCCTGTAGCAGTATTCGCCATTGTGACGATCCAAAACACGCCCCCTCGCAATGATCTGCTTTAATCAAACAGGACACTTCAATAAGGAATATAATCCAATTATTGAGGTGTTAAATGACAAAACGAAAGAACAGAAGTTATACAACAGAGTTTAAACAAGAAGCGGTTGCCCTGGTCACCGAGCAAGGCTATAGCGTTCCTAAAGCGGCTGCTTCATTGGGTATTACAGATAAGTTGCTCTACAACTGGAAAGCCAAGTTTGATGCGGAACAATCTGGTACTGGCTTAAATACAGATGAGCGTGCTGAATTGCTTCGGCTCCGAAAGGAAAATAAAGAGCTGAAGATGGAAAAGGAGATTTTAAAAAAGGCCAGCGCCCTCCTGCTGAA
>NZ_LWFE01000974.1:0-1556 GCF_001635675.1 Oleiphilus sp. HI0061
CAAATGTTTATCCCTTAAAGATCAAAACACAAAAGACGGTTCACCACAGAGGGCACAGAGAGGCCTGCGGCCTACACAGAGAAAAGATTAAAGCTTTTTTTAGATGTGTCTAAACCCCTTTCTCTGTGTAGCGAAGAACCCGGTGACCTCTGTGGTTCATAGGCTTTATTTCAGTATAATGAATTCAAGTTACCAAGGAATGGGAGTAGTTAAGCGTGGAGAAGGATTCTCTAACTCAAACTGTTATATCGAGCGCGATAGAAGTACATAAAGCCTTAGGCCCAGGATTATTAGAGTCAAGCTATGAGCATTGTCTCATGTATGAACTATCTAAGGCAGGTCTAGATGTTAAGCGGCAGATCACGCTGCCAATAGTCTATAAGGGGGTAAGAATTGATGCAGGGTATAGATTGGATCTATTAATTCCTAATAAGCTTATTATCGAAATAAAATCAGTTGATCGTTTTGCACCGATACATACCGCTCAAGTGATAAGCTATTTGCGCTTGAGTAACATTAAAACTGGGCTGTTAATCAATTTCAGCGTGGATAGGCTCGTAAAGGGAATCAAGAGAGTTAGTCTCTAAAACTCCAGAAGCTCATTCACCACAGTGAAAACTTAAAACGAGTTTTTCCTCTGGTTTTCCTCAGTGCAGCGAAGCGCCCGGTGTCCTCTGTGGTTTATCTGTTTATCCCTTAAAGATCAAAACATAAAAGATGATTTACCACCGAGAACACAGAGCGGCCTGCGGCCTACACAGAGAAAAGATAAAAAGCTTTTTTTAGAAGTGTCTCAATCCCTTCCTCGGTGCAGCGAAGCGCCCGGTGTCCTCTGTGGTTCAAATGTTTATTCCTTAAAGATCAAAACACAAAAGACGATTTACCACCGAGAGCACAGAGCGGCCTGCGGCCTGCACAGAGAAAAGGTAAAAAATTTTATAGTGTGTCTCAATCTTTTCCTCTGTGCAGCGAAGCGCTCGGTGTCCTCTGTGGTTCAAATGTTATATCCCTTAAAGATCAAAACACAAAAGACGGTTCACCACCGAGGACGCAGAGCGGCCTGCGGCCTACACAGAGAAAAGATAAAAGCTTTCATTTAGAAGTGTCTCAATCCCTTCCTCTGTGCAGCGCAGCGCTCGGTGTCCTCGGTGGTTCAAATGTTTGTCCCTTTAAGATCAAAACATAAAAGACGATTCACCACCGAGAACACAGAGCGGCCAAGGCCTTCACAGAGAAAAGACAAAAAGCTTTTTTTAGATGTGTCTCAATTCCTTCCTCTGTGCAGTGAAGCGCCCGGTGTCCTCTGTGGTTCAAATGTTTATCCGTTAAAGATCAAAACACAAAAGACGATTCACCACCGAGAACACAGAGCGGCCAGCGGCCTGCACAGAGAAAAGATAAAAAGCTTTTTTTAGATGTGTCTCAATCCCTTCCTCTGTGCAGCGCAGCGCCCGGTGTCCTCTGTGGTTCAAATGTTTATCCCTTAAAGATCAAAACACAAAAGACGATTCACCACCGAGAACACAGAGCGGCCAGCGGCCTGCACAGAGAAAAGG
>NZ_LWFE01000975.1:0-1226 GCF_001635675.1 Oleiphilus sp. HI0061
CGGTGGAATGCTTGATTAGAACTGAGCACTCCTTGCCGAATATTGAGCCTTAAACCTAAAGGCAAAAAAACATTTAACGCTTTTATAAACGGCGCACGGCTCTATCGTGCGTCCAACGCAGGCCACGTGTTTTTGTGGCCGGAGTGATGTTTGATGAACTGGTTAGATTTTTTAGAACACCTAACTAGCGCAACACCACGTTGTGTAGCCGCAGGCGAAACCTAAGCTTTTGACCTGAGACTAGAATACCTAAAGTGATAACTTTACCGGATTCCATAGGAACACACCACCGACGAAATCTCAGCAAATTAAAAAGTGCCTGAGAAACTTAAACAGTGGAGCGGAACAGTGGGAAACCGTGCCACACACCCTAGAACTTTAAACGAAGGAATGCTTAATAAGAACTGAGCACTCCTTGCCGAATATTGAGCTCTATACCTTTAGAGCCAAAAAAATTTAACGCTTTTATAAACGGCGCACGGCTTTATCGTGCGTCCAACGCAGGCCACGTCTCTTTGTGGCCGGAGTGATGTTTGATGAACTGGTTAGATGTTTTAGAACACCCAACTAGAACAACACCACGTTGTGTAGCCGAAGGCGGAACCTGAGTTCTTGACCTGTGGCTAGAATAATTAAGATGAAAACTTTACCGGACTCCCTAGGAACACGCCACCGACGAAGCCTCTACAAATTCAAATGTGCCTGAGAAGCTTAAACAGCGGAGCGGAACAGTTGGAAACCGTGCCACCTACCCTAAAAATTTAAACGGAGGAATGCTTAATAAGAACTGAGCATTCCCTGCCGAATATTGAGCCTTAAACCTAAAGGCAAAAAACATTTAACGCTTTTATAAACGGCGCACGGCTCTATCGTGCGTCCAACGCAGGCCACGTGTTTTTGTGGCCGGAGTGATGTTTGATGAACTGGTTAGATGTTTTAGAACGACCAACTACACCAAACACCACGTTAAAACCAAAGTGCTTGCCCAGAGACAAAAACACCGTAGATGGCGACTTTACCGGATTCCCTAGGAACACACCACCAACGAAGCCTCTACAAATACAAATGTGCTTGAGAAGCTTAAACAGCAGAGCNGAACAGTGGGAAAACGTGCCACCTACCCTAAAAATTTAAACGGAAAGGTGCCAGATTAGAAACGTGCATTCCTTGCCGAATACTGAGCCTTAAACCTAAAGGCCAAAAAACATTTAACGTTGCGCTAATGG
>NZ_LWFE01000976.1:0-716 GCF_001635675.1 Oleiphilus sp. HI0061
GTTGCTAAGTGAGTTTTACCCGTGCCAGGGCCTCCTATAAGTACGATGTTGTGGCTGCCTTCGATGAACTCACAGCGATGAAGCGCTTTGACAAGCGTTTCATCTACACTGCTTTGATTGAAGTCAAAGCCAGCTAGGTCACGGTAGGCTGGGAACCTTGCATGCTTCATCTGATAAGCGATTGATCGCACTTCTCGATCTGTTACTTCAGCTTTGATCAAGGCTTCAAGAATGGGCTGTGCTTGAAGGTAAGATGGCCCAGCTTGCTGTGATAGCTCCATAACACTGTTGGCCATACCGTGTAGTTTGAGTTGTTTGAAGGTGTGGATCATGGTTTCAATGTGCATAAGGATGACCTCTTAGTTGATCGTAGCGTTGTGTGTTGGCAATAGGTTCTTCGTTTAGAATGAGAGAGGGTGGTGTTAGCAAAGGCTCAGGTGTTTCCTGTTCGATGAGTCGGCTCAAACAGTTCATTACATGCTGTTTTGAGGGGTGCCCGCATCGCAGAGATTCCTCAACCGCTTGCTCAACCAGCTGTTCGTCGTGATGAAGTACCAAGGCCAATATCTCGACCATTTCTCGATCACCACCTTGTCGTCGAAGTAAATACTTTTGAATGGACTTGAAGCTGTCTGGCAAGGTCTCGAACGGTGCGCCGTTACGCAGTGCTCCTGGTTTGCGTTGAGCCACGGCTAGATAATGTCTCCATTCATACT
>NZ_LWFE01000977.1:0-2444 GCF_001635675.1 Oleiphilus sp. HI0061
AAAGAAATGGAGCGCTTGTTTGATACCAAGGTGATGTTAAACCTATGGGTTAAGGTCAAAAGTGGTTGGTCTGATGATGAAAGGGCTTTAAAGAGTTTGGGTTATCGAGACGAGTAAGGCTCCTTTAAATAGGGGGCGGTCAGTGCATGAGTATGATTGAGGAGCAGCAAGCGGTTTATGTTTTGAACCGGCGCCCTTATCAGGAGTCCAGTCTTTTAGTTGATGTGTTTTCACTTAATTTCGGACGGCTTACTTTGATCGCAAAAGGGGCCTTGCGAAAAGGAAGTGCTTGGTCAGCCTTGCTTCAACCCTTTCAGGCTCTTTTGCTCTCTTGGAGTGGCCGCTCTTCAATCAAAACACTTCGATCCGTCGATGTTCCAAGCCAGCCCTATAAGCTTCGCGCAAACTATCTTTTTAGTGCTTACTACCTTAATGAATTGGTTCTGAAGCTAGTACCGGACAATGAGCCAAGCCTGGGAGTGTTCTCAAACTATGTAGATTGTTTGGATCAGCTAGCTGAAGGGCAAGACTTGCAGCGCTGTTTGCGAAAATTTGAATACCTTTTACTGAGTGAGCTAGGATTACTGCCTGATTTTGAACATGATATTTATGGTCACAAGATTCAGAAGGATCAGGGATATAAGTTTCTTTCACAGCAAGGTTTTGAAGGAGTTGGTAAGGCCAGCTCTAACTTAGGAAGTGTGTTTATTATAAGTGGAAAAGCAATATCGCTTATCAGTACTTTAGATATTGTTAATGGCTCTACCTGGCAAAAGGAAGAGTACTTAAAGGCCAAGCAGTTGATGCGCTATCTGGTTGATGATGCTTTGGGTGGTCAGGTGATAAAAAGTCGAGAGTTATTTCGTCCGATAAAGTTTAAGGGGTAAATTTGATGGAAAATCCTAATGGCAGAGTTTTATTAGGCGTGAACGTTGATCACGTGGCAACCTTGAGAGAGGCTCGTGGCACACGTTACCCTGACCCTGTTCAAGCTGCTTTACTGGCTGAAGAGGCTGGAGCAGATGGTATTACAATTCATCCGCGTGAAGATCGACGCCATATTCAAGAGCGAGATGTACTGGTGATGAAGGAAACCTTGCAAACTCGAATGAATCTTGAAATGGCAGTAACCGAAAATATGCTAGGGCTTGCCGAGAAGGTTAAGCCTGAACATTGTTGTTTGGTGCCTGAGAAAAGAGAGGAGCTGACTACTGAGGGTGGCTTGGATGTCATTGCGCAGGAAGATCGTATTAAGGATGCCTGCGCTCGCTTGAGTGAGATTGGTTCAGAAGTTTCTCTGTTTATCGATCCTGAGCCTGCGCAAATTGAAGCGGCTGTTCGTTGCGGTGCTCAAGCCATTGAGATTCACACAGGGCATTATGCCGAGTGTAAGGATCCGCTTGAATTGCAAGCAGAGTTAGGAAGGATTCGTAGTGGTTTGAACTTGGCCTTGTCTCATGGCCTGATTGTTAATGCAGGGCACGGTTTGCACTATCATAATACGCATGCGATAGCGGCCATACCCGGTATTAACGAACTCAATATAGGGCATAGTATCATTGCTAGGGCTTTGTTTGTTGGCATAAAGGATGCGGTTCGTGAAATGAATGCCTTAATACAATCTACGAGCTAATAGTGAATTATGACTGTTAAAGGTATTGGCAATGACCTGGTTGAAATCCAGAGAATTGCCAGATCCCTCGAGCGTTATGGAGAGCGCTTTGCAAAGCGGATATTATCCCCCAACGAGTTTGACTCCTTTCTTGAATCGAATCGTCCAGACAACTTCTTAGCTAAGCGTTTTGCTGTCAAAGAAGCTGTATCAAAGGCTTTGGGTACTGGGGTCTCTCAGGGTATTACCTGGCATGATATAGAGCTCGCGCATTCGGTGAGCGGGCAACCTGTTGCTGTCTTGCACCAAAAAGCAAAATTAAAAATGGAAGAAATGGGTGCAGAGACTATACACATTAGTTTATCTGATGAATCCGGCTTAGTCTCTGCGTTTGCAGTGCTCTCCTGAGTCTTATAGTGCTAACTGAAGACCAAGGTATACGCCGCTTTCAAGGGTTTCATTCTTGCCATCTAATTCGCTGCCAACATTCATATAGCGGAAGCCGAATGCGATATCGGCATTTTCAATAATTCGGTAATTGACTTGGGTTCTAAAACGACTGAACTCGTCAGAGTCTCCAAAAGATAGTACCTTGGGCGCATAATGTAGATCTGTTTCAAATGATAAGCCAGGTGCGCTTGGTAGGTTTAGCCTTAGTGAACCGCCAATTCCAACAGCAGTACCTTTGAAATCCTCGATTTTAAAAAAGTTACTTTCAAATCCAATAGCAACTGTTGCTGGCATATTACCGATAACGGTTTGTCCTTTTGCATGTAGGTCAACGTTTAGAATATTGGTTGTGTAATCGTCATCTTTATAGAAGTACCCCATG
>NZ_LWFE01000978.1:0-570 GCF_001635675.1 Oleiphilus sp. HI0061
TACTGTTTATTTGTGGGGTAGCAAAGTTCGCTCATATCATTCTTGCACTTTTTGTGGTTGTACAACTCACTACACACAAAAAAGAGATGACGGTACAAATAGGGTCGCAATCAACGCCAGAATGGCTGCTCCTGAGATATTTAAGTCCGTTAATGTTAGGTTTTTCGATGGTGCTGATACCTTTAAATATGTTGAGAAATAGAGCACTTAACAAGTTTATCAAACCTCGTTCCGCCCACAAAGAAACGTGGGCTACACTGGACGCGCAAAGACACGCGCGCCGTTTATAAAAGCGTTAAATTTTTTTGGCTCTAAAGGTATAGAGCTCAATATTCGGCAAGGAGTGCTCAGTTCTTATTAAGCATTCCTTCGTTTAAAGTTCTAGGGTGTGTGGCACGGTTTCCCACTGTTTGACGTGGTCTAGCATTTTTGACCAACCCAGTTAAGATACTTTTTTCATTTCAATTGCCTGAGCTTCGTATTCATTCGGGCTCATGTAGCCCAAGTAAGAATGCAGCCGCCGACTGTTATAAAACATGGATATGTAATCCAAAATATCCTGCTGTGCCT
>NZ_LWFE01000979.1:0-708 GCF_001635675.1 Oleiphilus sp. HI0061
ATGAACGCCATCAGCCCGAAAAGACGCTCCTCTATCAATTGGTTCAGGAACATTATCCTGTCTTTAAGTCCTCGTTGGAGGGTCAGGGACAAAGCTTGCCTCGTTACGTTCAGAGAGAGTTCGAAGATTTTCTCCAATGTGGTCGGCTGGAATATGGCTTTTTGCGTGTCCGCTGCGAGGATTGCCATCATGAACGATTGGTCGCATTTAGCTGCAAGCGCAGAGGGTTCTGCCCCAGCTGTGGTGCCCGCCGGATGGCGGAGAGTGCCGCGCTCTTGGTGGATGAGGTGTTTCCCAAAGTTCCCATACGCCAGTGGGTGCTGAGCTTTCCCTTCCAGTTACGATTCCTGCTGGCTCGCCATCCAGAGCTGATGGGTAAAGTGTGAGGCATTGTCTACCGCACAGTCTCTACGCATTTAATTAGGCAGGCTGGTTTTACCAAGGCTACCGCACAAACCGGTGCAGTGACGTTGATCCAACGCTTTGGTTCTGCGCTCAACCTTAATGTCCATTACCACATGCTATTTCTCGATGGCGTATACGCCGAAGATACCTATGGCCAACGGCGGTTCCATCGGGTCAAGGCCCACTCAACATGAACTCAATGCGCTCGTTAACACCCTCAGCCACCGGGTCGCTCGCTGCCTGGAAAAACGCGGTCTGTTGGAGCGAGATGCCGAGAATACCTGGTTGACGCTGGACGAGGAA
>NZ_LWFE01000980.1:0-921 GCF_001635675.1 Oleiphilus sp. HI0061
GATGGCAAGACAGTTTGAAAGCAAATACCCGCAGGATACCCTGCATTTTGTTTATGAAGCGGGCCCCTGTGGCTACTGGTTTTATCGATTGCTGACAAGCATAGGCCATTGTTGCTATGTTGTTGCGCCATCACTGATTCCAAAGAGACCCGGAAAACGCGTGAAAACAGATAAACGCGATGCACAAGATTTAGCTCGTTTGGTTCGTAATGGCGACCTTGATCCGATTTACGTTCCTGAACCCGCAGATGAAGCAATACGAGATCTATCTCGAGCACGTGAGCGTGCAATGCATGATTTGAATAATGCACGTTTCCAGCTAAAAGCCTTGCTGCTCAGAAATCATATTAACTATTCAGGCAAATCAAATTGGAGCTTAAAACACCTTCGTTGGTTAACAGAGATCATCTTACCTCATCCTAGTCAGCAATTTGTCTTGCAAGAGATGATTCAAACCATTTCAGAACGCAATGCTCGACTAGAGCGTCTGGACAATGAACTCGCCCATCACGTGAAGCAATGGCGATATTATCCGGTTGTGAAAGCGATACAAGCCTTGAGAGGCGTTCGACTGCTCACCGCCACTGGTGTCATTGTAGAGCTAGGAGACTTAACACGATTTGATAGCCCTAGAAAACTGATGAGTTATATCGGAACGACGCCCTCCGAACATTCAAGTGGAGGAAAACGACACTTAGGCGCGATCACCAAGTGTGGAAATGGGCGAGCGAGGAGATTGTTAGTTGAGGCTGCACATAGCTATCGCTATCCCGCAAAGATATCGAAGGAATTACAGCTCAGGCAGGAAGGATTGCCGAAAGAGGTAATTGATCAAGCTTGGCAAGCACAACAGAGATTATGTAGACGATATCAACGACTAATACACAAAGGTAAACATCGAAGTGTCGTGGTAACGGCGAT
>NZ_LWFE01000981.1:0-606 GCF_001635675.1 Oleiphilus sp. HI0061
AGACTCCGTGGAATCGGGTGAGGTTGACGCGCGGCTTGGGTACCAGTGCAGCCAGCTTGGCCATGAAGTCCATGGGTTCGAAGATCA
Source organism: Oleiphilus sp. HI0061 (assembly GCF_001635675.1). NCBI lineage: Bacteria > Pseudomonadati > Pseudomonadota > Gammaproteobacteria > Oceanospirillales > Oleiphilaceae > Oleiphilus > Oleiphilus sp. HI0061. The sequence continues at coordinate 88 of NZ_LWFE01000981.1, forward strand.
CATGGGTTGTGCCATTGCGATACGGGGTTTTGAGTTCATACCGAACGTGTCCATTGGAGGTCAATGCCAGGCGCTTTTCTGAAACAGCGGGTCGGCTAACGTAGCGGCAGAGCCGTTCGAGTTTATCCCTCTGATGTCCTTCGGCCATCACACCGGCGTGGAGTGAAAACCCTGCCACTTTAGCCGCTTGGCCATAGCCTGGCTTCTCACTTTCGCAATGAGGCAAGGTTTGCAGGGTGAAGACCTTACTCCCTTGCTGGGGGTCGGTGGCGATGCGGTAAGTCACCGAGGAACCGTGCAGTTGCGTGAGTACATCTCCTCCTTCCTCGTCCAGCGTCAACCAGGTATTCTCGGCATCTCGCTCCAACAGACCGCGTTTTTCCAGGCAGCGAGCGACCCGGTGGCTCAGGGTGTTAACGAGCGCATTGAGTTCATGTTGAGTGGGTGCCTTGACCCGATGGAACCGCCGTTGGCCATAGGTATCTTCGGCGTATACGCCATCGAGAAATAGCATGTGGT
>NZ_LWFE01000982.1:0-521 GCF_001635675.1 Oleiphilus sp. HI0061
AATTCAAGAATATCAGACAGCGCGAAAGATTCAGGGGCTTGCTTAAGCAGCTGGAGGAGCATTGACGGGTCTAGTTTCTCGGTCATAACTGAGCCTGTATTCTAATATATAGGACATAACTCTATTTAATATGTCCGATAAAGTAAAGCAAAAGGCAAAGCAAAAGGGGTCGGTGACACATAATAATCATTCGCATTACTCAGCTTGAAAAGGTCTTAGCTTAGGTCGATAATCACGTGTAACTATCAAGGAAGATAGAGGAAACTGAAATGCCAAGGAAGCCGAGAATGTATATGGCAGGAGTGCCGTGCCATGTAATCCAACGGGGAAACAATCGGGAAGCGTGTTTCTTTTCAGATCAAGATAATCAGTTTTATCTGGAATGCTTACAAGAAGCGTGTGAACGCTATGATGTAAGTTGTCATGCTTATGTCTTGATGACGAATCACACTCATCTTTTGTTGACACCTTCATGTCCTGATGGTGTCTCTAAAGTGATGCAGACACTTGGACGGCGCTAT
>NZ_LWFE01000983.1:0-399 GCF_001635675.1 Oleiphilus sp. HI0061
TGATGCACACAATCATGCATTTCGGGTCTTTGGTGGCGTGCCTGAACGCGGCATCTACGACAACATGAAGACTGCTGTGGATAAGGTACGATCAGGTAAACAGCGCGATGTTAATCGCCGATTCCAAACGCTAGTCAGTCATTATCTGTTTGAAGCTGAGTTCTGTAATCCAGCTGCAGGTTGGGAGAAAGGCCAAGTCGAGAAAAAGGTGCGAGATGCTCGGCATCAGTTATGGCATACCGCTCCCAAGTTCAAGACTCTCGAAGAACTTAATGCTTGGCTTGAACGCCAATGTATTGAACTGTGGCACCGCCAAAAACACCCAGAACAATCCAATCTAACGGTTGCTGAATGCTGGCGACAAGAACGGCCATGTTTAATGCCTGTCCCAGCGCCATT
>NZ_LWFE01000984.1:0-410 GCF_001635675.1 Oleiphilus sp. HI0061
GTAAAGTCGTCAACTTAATTATTTTAGCCACAGGCAACGAACTAAAGTTCCGCCTTCGGCTACACAACGTGGTGTTGTTCTACTTGGGTGTTCTAAAACATCTAACCAGTTCATCAAACATCACTCCGGCCACAAAGAAACGTGGCCTGCGTTGGACGCACGATAGAGCCGTGCGCCGTTTATAAAAGCGTTAAATGTTTTTTTGCCTTTAGGGTTAAGGCTCAATATTCGCCAGGGAATGCTCGTTTCTTATCATGTATTCCTCCGTTTAAAGTTTTAGGGTAGGTGGCACGTTTTCCCACTGTTCCGCTCTGCTGTTTAAGCTTCTCAGGCACATTTGAATTTGTAGAGGCTTCGTCGGTGGTGTGTTCCTAGGGAATCCGGTAAAGTTGCCATCTAAGGTGTTTTTG
>NZ_LWFE01000985.1:0-227 GCF_001635675.1 Oleiphilus sp. HI0061
CACAGAGGACACCGGGCGCTTCGCTGCACAGAGGAAGAAGTTGAGACACATCTAAAAAAAGCTTTAATCTTTTCTCGGTGTAGGCCGCAGCCCGCTCTGTGTTCTCGGTGGTGAACCGTCTTTTGTGTTTTGATCTTTAAAGAAAACCAATTGAACCACCGAGGACACCGAGCGCTTCGCTGCACAGAGGACAGGATAGAGCCACATCTAAAGAAAGCCTTAATCTT
>NZ_LWFE01000986.1:0-283 GCF_001635675.1 Oleiphilus sp. HI0061
TTGGTAAGTGATACTTTGGCTGAAGAAACTCTTCCAAGATGTTTTACTTCTGAGCCTCGTTGATCTTCGCAATATGCGACTTCGGTGAACTCCTTATGGGTGTCCAATCCGACAAAAATTATGGTATTGTTTTTCATGGTGCTGGCCTCCGCTTATATGGTATGACACATATATTATGGCTCTGGCTTTGCTAACCCACGATAGGAGGTCAGCACTCTTTTGGGACGTGGGGAGTCATTATGTCTAGGTTTCCGAGTGCCCAACAATTAGTGTACACCCTACT
>NZ_LWFE01000987.1:0-4555 GCF_001635675.1 Oleiphilus sp. HI0061
GTGATGGCCGCCGGTACAGCCGATCGCGATAGTCATGTAGCTACGGTTTGATGCTTTGAATTGAGGAAGCCATTTACTGAGAAAGTTAATGATATCTTCCTTCATTAGTATGGATTCGGGTTGGGCGTTCATGAAGTCTACGACGGGCTTATCTAATCCACTAAAAGTACGAAGGTTTGGGTCCCAGTATGGGTTTGGCAAACAGCGAACGTCGAATACGTAATCTGCATCGCTAGGAACACCATTTTTGAAACCAAATGATTGAAAGAGTATGGCGAGCTCTTGCTCTCGTTTGCCTGTCACTCTAAGTTTTATGAGGTCTCTTAACTCGTATAGGGTTAGTTTCGTAGTGTCGACAGTCAGGTCAGCTTTTAGTGCCAGCTGGTCGAGAAGCGTTCTTTCGGTTTCAATCGCTTCGGTGAGTGAGTGTGTTGTGCTGCTAAGTGGGTGTTTGCGTCGAGTATCGTGAAAGCGCTTTAGGAGCGTCTCACTTTGTGCGTCAAGAAAAATGATATCGACATCAATCTCCATCTGCTTTAGCTTCTCGTAAACTTGGGGGAATGCTTCTATTCCACCCTGCAGATTTCTAGCATCGATACTGATCGCAACGTTACTTAACCTTGTATCTTTACCTTGTAGTGATTGTTTACCAAGGTTTAGTAAAAGCCCAACCGGTAAATTATCAATGCAGTAATACCCCATGTCTTCAAGGACGTGAAGGGCCGTGCTTTTTCCGGAACCGGATCTGCCACTGACAATAACGAGCTTCATAAGAAGTTCCTAGCAATTTTGAGCTTCTAAGGTTTGTAGGTCTTAAGCAATTATTTTCTGATAAAGTTCAGTGCCTGTAGCAGATTCCCTTAAACTATCGCAAAAAGCAGTGTTGTTGAACTTCTCTGCAATTTGACTTAAAAGATCCAGGTGCTCGCTCGTCGCCTCGGAGGGGACAAGTAAAACGAAAAGAATATCAACGTCTTCGTTATCTATCGAGTCAAAAGGTATCTTTTTTTCAAGTGTAAATAGACAACCAATAACTTGTTTGCAGTTTTCCAGTCTGCTGTGGGGAATGGCAATTCCTTGCCCAACTCCCGTGCTTCCCAGTCGTTCACGAGAAATAAGGTTGTCAAATATTTCAGTTTCATCAAGATGAGGAAATTGTTTTGAGACCAGGTGTGCAGCCTGTTGAAGAACTTTTTTCTTGCTACCACCGGGCAAACCGCGTTGGGTTAGCTCCGGTGACAAGATGGCCTCGATAGTAATTTTATTTTCAGACATTTTTCGACTCTAAAGATCGCTAATAACTAGCGTGCTGCTGCGCCGTGTGCGCGGTCAACTTTCTTTTCCTTGTGCTTAAGAATTTGACGGTCTAGCTTATCAACTAGCTGGTCGATAGCGGCATACATGTCGTCGTTCTCGGCGTGGCCGTGGATATCTGCACCAGCGATATGTAGCGTTGATTCAGCAATATGTGCTTGTTTCGATACAGAAAGGGTTACCTGTACGTTGCTAATGCCGCCAATATGGCGCTCTAGCTTTTGCAATTTGGTTTTCACATATTCTTTAAGTGCATCAGTTAAATCTACATGATGGCCAGTGATATTTAATTGCATAGTATTCTCCTATCATCGTTATTTTTAGCGAGAGTTGAATATTGACTCACTTTTCGCTTATCAAATCAACTTGCTGCAGGCAGCAAGTTATCAAATATTGTATTAAACCAATCTTTTTCTTTCGTTCGATGGGGGGATCGACATCGCTTCGCGGTATTTTGCGATAGTGCGGCGGGCGACGTTAATTCCTTGCTCTTTCAACAAGTCGGCAATCTTGCTATCGCTAAGAGGTTTTTTAGGGTTTTCTGCTGATATTAACTTCTTAATAATTGCGCGAATCGCTGTTGACGAGCACTCTCCGCCAGTAGTTGTGCTGACGTGGCTTGAGAAAAAGTATTTGAGTTCAAATATGCCTCGTGGCGTATGCATGTACTTTTGTGTTGTCACACGAGATATGGTGGACTCATGCATTTCTACCGCTTCAGCAATATCATGTAAAATCAGCGGCTTCATCGCTTCATCACCATAGTCAAGGAAGCCTTGTTGGTGAGCTACTATCTTACTTGCCACTTTTAGAAGCGTCTCGTTACGACTTTGTAGGCTTTTAATAAACCACTTTGCTTCTTGAAGTTGATCCTTCATAAAGGTGTTGTCGTTACTGGAGTCAGCTCTCTTTATAAACGAAGCATAATTTGCATTGACCCTTATTTTTGGCGCAATCTCTGGGTTGAGCTCAACTTTCCAGCGTCCTTTTTCTTTCTTTACGACGACATCTGGCACAATGTACTCAGGCTCGGAAGAAGCAATGGATTCACCTGGTTTAGGGTTCAAAGACTGAATTAGAGAGATAACCTCTTTCAGTTCATGCTCTTTAAGGCGGCTGCGTCGCATTAGTTGAGCGTAGTCTCTTGATCCTAATAAGTTCAGGTAGTGGCTGATTACAAGCTTTGCTTGTGGTAGCCAGGGCGTATCTTTTGGTAGCTGGCGTAACTGTAGCAGCAAACAGTCGGGCAGGTCTTTGGCAAATACCCCAGGTGGATCAAAGTGCTGCACGCGTTTTAAGACGGCTTCAACTTCATCTAATTCAACCGGGTCTTCGTCATCTGAGTTGTGCAGCCCCTCGTGTATCTCTTCAACGGTATTCGTTAGGTAGCCGTCTGTATCTGTTGCGTCGATTAATGACATCGCAATGTATCGGTCGCGATCAGACATGGGGGTAAGGTTAAGTTGCCAATCTAGATGATCTGCAAGAGACTCGGTAGCAGCGTTTCTTTGTTCGAAGGCATTGTTGTCATCTTCGGGAACGGGACCACTGGGCGCATTGTTTGTATATATGTCATCCCAAGCCGTATCAACAGGCAGATCTTCCGGTATAGTATCTGACCACTCTTCACTAGGCGTGTCGGCTTCATTACTAGCAGGTGCTTCGCTCGAACTGGTGTCTGTACTACTGCTTTGTTGGTTGTCCTGAGAGGCGTACTCGTTGCCATCATTTTGATGACTTTCATTCTGATTTTCTTGTTTATCACTTGTATTTCCAGGCTCGTTGTTATCGTCCTGGAGTTCGAGCATAGGATTAGATTCCAATGCTTCTTGTATTTCGTTTTGAAGGTCAAGAGTCGACAATTGTAGCAAGCGGATTGCTTGCTGCAATTGAGGTGTCATTGTCAGTTGTTGACCGAGCTTTAATTGGAGAGAAACCTTCATGTTCATGAGGATGTCACCAACTTAAGACTTAAATTTTGAATCATGTATTGTCGCTTATTATATTTTGCGGAAATGGTCGCTGTGAATAAACGTATTTATATTTACTTCATTTACACAAGTGTAGTGCGAAGATAGCAAAGTGTGAAACAAATAAAAGTATATTTACGTTACCAGCCTACAAATAATTGTTTTAGATCAAGTTATCGTCTTGTTGACGTGAAAATTGCATGCTACTCATTTCTAAGCTGAAAGTCATGCTTAATTGTTTGTATATGCTGTTCGAATCGAATGCTATGAACTAGCCACTGGCTTATAATTTGAATTGATTGCCCAAGTAGACTTGTTTGACCTTTTCATTATTCAGAATGTCTTCAGCACTTCCTGAAGCAATGATATGGCCATCACCAACAATATAGGCTTTTTCACAAATATCCAGCGTTTCTCTAACGTTGTGATCGGTTATGAGTACGCCGATATTTTTACTTTTAAGGTGAGAGACGATTGACTTGATGTCGTTGACCGATATTGGGTCGACACCTGCGAAGGGCTCATCGAGTAGAATGAAGTCAGGCTCCATTGCTAAAGCTCTGGCTATTTCCACTCGCCTACGTTCACCGCCTGACAAGGCCATGCCAAGACTATCTTTGATGTGAGTGATGTGAAACTCTTCGAGTAAGGCTTCCATTCTTTGTCGCCTTTCGCTGCGAGAAAGATCTTTTCTAATCTCTAGTACCGCCAGGATATTGTCTCGAACACTTAACTTTCTAAATATTGAAGCTTCCTGGGGCAGGTAGCCGACACCGTTTCGTGCCCTATCATGCATAGCCATGGATGATAGGTCGGTATCATTAACTGATATCTTGCCTTTATCATGCTTAACCAGGCCTACAATCATATAGAAACAAGTGGTTTTACCAGCACCGTTAGGGCCGAGCAGCCCGATCACTTCACCGCTGTTGATAGTCAGGGAAACATCTTTAACTATTTGGCGTTTATCATAGGCCTTGGCTAGGTTTTCTGCTTTTAAAGTTTTCATTGTTGCTCAGGTCTATTGCTTTTGCTCGGCACCGGACTCGGCATTTGGAGCAGGTTCGAGTGGCAGTTTGTTTTCGTTTTCTGGAGAACCTTTTATTAGTGGCACTTCAGTATTTTCCGATGCGGTCTCGGCATTAGGGTAGTAATGAATTTTAACTCGAGACCCTTGGGTCTGATCTCCCTTGGCGCGTATAGCTCTTCGTACAATGTCGTACTCTATTTCTTCACCTGAAAAGGAGTTGTCTTGTTGTACTAACTTAGCT
>NZ_LWFE01000988.1:0-405 GCF_001635675.1 Oleiphilus sp. HI0061
TCGGCACTTTCGGTAATTTTATTGATAATTTCAGAAGTCGCTTCAATACCAACGTCAGCAGTTAGAAGTAGTGTTTCTATATCTTCAAGCAGCTCGTCGTCGATCTGCTTTTTGCCCATGATGAGTTCGCTTAAACCACCCGATAGGCGGCCTCGTGTGCGGCTCAAGCCAGACTTAATTCTGCCAAAAAAGCTTTTTGGCTCTGGCTCTGGCTCTGGCTCTGGCTCTGGCTCAGGTGCTGGTTCCGGTTCTGGCTCTGGCTCTGGCTCTGGCTCTGGCTCTGGCTCTGGCTCAGGTGCTGGTTCCGGTTCTGGTTTTGGCGCTGGTGTTGGTTCAGGCTCAGGTGCTGCTTCCGGTTCGGCTGAAGTCAGCGCAGACTCATTCAGCGGGCGAACCGTTTTAGTT
>NZ_LWFE01000989.1:0-593 GCF_001635675.1 Oleiphilus sp. HI0061
CTTTTTCAATTGGCAGAGTAGTAACGAGCAAACAGTTAAGTTGCCTCCAAAAAGTATTCAAGCTCGTGTGATTAGTGAAAATGAACTACAGCAACTCCGAGATAGGGAGCGGGCAAAGGTTCAGGAAAAACAAAAGGCTCTAGANAAGAAAAAGGCTCTAGAGAAGAAAAAGGCTCTAGAGAAGAAAAAGGCTCTAGAGAAGAAAAAGGCTCTAGAGAAGAAAAAGGCTCTAGAGAAGAAAAAGGCTCTGGAGAAGAAAAAGGCTCTAGAGAAGAAAAAAGCTCTAGAGAAGAAAAAGGCTCTGGAGAAGAAAAAGGCACTGGANAAGAAAAAAGCACTGGAACTTGAAGAAGCCCTAAAAATCAAAGAGCGTGAATTGGCTCGACAAGCTCAAGAGAAAGTCTTACTGGAAAAGATGCGTAAGCTTGAAGAGGATCGACTTTTAGAAGCAAAAGCTGCTGAAGAAAAGGCGCGCCAAGCTGAGCTCGAAGCCGCGCATGCCTTTGAAGTGAGTGAGGTCGAGCGTTTTATGGCTGCAATTAAACGTAAGGTGCAAACCAGATGGCGTATTCCTCCCAAATCAACCGGTTTAA
>NZ_LWFE01000990.1:0-476 GCF_001635675.1 Oleiphilus sp. HI0061
GGTAAAGTTGCCATCTAAGGTGTTTTTGTCTCTGGGCAAGCACTTAGGTTTTAACGTGGTGTTTGGTGTAGTTGGTCGTTCTAAAACATCTAACCAGTTCATCAAACATCACTCCGGCCACAAAAACACGTGGCCTGCGTTGGACGCACGATAGAGCCGTGCGCCGTTTATAAAAGCGTTAAATGTTTTTTTGCCTTAAAGGTTAAGGCTCAATATTCGGCAAGGAATGCACGTTTCTAATCTGGCATCTTTCCGTTTAAATTTTTAGGGTAGGTGGTACGGTTTCCAACTGTTCCGCTCCGCTGTTTAAGCTTCTCAGGTACATTTTAANTTGTAGAGGTTTCGTTGGTGGTGTGTTCCTAGGGAATCCGGTAAAGTCATCAACTCATATATTTTAGTCGCAGGCAGGTACTCAAGTTTCGCCTTCGGCTACACAACGTGGCGTTTGGGTTGTTGGGTGTATCAAAACATCTAAC
>NZ_LWFE01000991.1:0-556 GCF_001635675.1 Oleiphilus sp. HI0061
CACGGCTCTATCGTGCGTCCAACGCAGGCCACGTTTCTTTGTGGCCGGAGTGATGTTTGATGAACTGGTTAGATGTTTTAGAACACCCAACTAGACCAACACCACGTTGTGTAGCCGAAGGCGGAACCTGAGTTCTTGACTTGTGGCTAGAATAACTAAGATGAAGACTTTACCGGATTCCCTAGGAGCACACCACCGACGAAGCCTCTACAAATTAAAATGTACCTGAAAAGCTTAAACAGCGGTGCGGAACAGCAGGAAAGCGAGCCACCTACCCTAAAATTTTAAACGGAGGAATGCTTGATAAGAACTGAGCACTCCTTGCCGAATATTGAGCCCTAAACCTAAAGGCAAAAAAACATTTAACGCCAAGCTAATGGGCGCAGTAATAATGGCGACTTTTTTGCCGCGCAGCGCGAAAAAGGTGACATTATTACGGAGTCCTATTGAGCGCCTGGTTAGGCGGGTTTACGATGGTGAAATTTAACATATAAATCTTTGAGCACCTCAGGGAACAAAGCCCAATAGTCTAAGGCTTTTTCTTTAGGTACTTGCC
>NZ_LWFE01000992.1:0-409 GCF_001635675.1 Oleiphilus sp. HI0061
ATCAGGGGCTTCGTCAACAAAATTATCAGGCTCAGGCTCAGGCTCAGGCTCAGGCTCAGGCTCAGGCTCAGGCTCAGGCTCAGGCTCAGGCTCAGGCTCAGGCTCAGGCTCAGGCTCAGGGCTTAGGTCATGAATTTCGCTCAGGTATTCTTGAAGTGCTGGAGGCGGTTCTGTCTTGTTTAAAGAATTTTCGTTTTCTGTTGGTTCATCAGTGTTATTTGATTCTTGTTGATCCGAGCTTAAACTTTCCTCGACTTCCTCGACTTCCTCGACTTCCTCGACTTCCTCGACTTCCTCGACTTCCTCGACTTCCTCGACTTCCTCGACTTCCTCGACTTCCTCGACTTCCTCGACTTCCTCGACTTCNTCGACNGCTCCTGACTTATTCTGCTTTCCTCTGGCGCAGAGG
>NZ_LWFE01000993.1:0-4883 GCF_001635675.1 Oleiphilus sp. HI0061
ATTTATTAAGTGCTGGTACAGCTAATGCTACTCTTACTAGCATAAAAATAAAAATAACCAATATTAGTTATACAAATAAAAATAAAAATAGTAGTTAGCTTCTATTGTAGAAACCGCAGCGATAAAAATAATAAATGCGGGGTAAACTGAATATTTTGAATGCCTAGCTTTTTAGCGGCCGAAAAAATGAATTGAGTTATTGTTTCTGACTAATAAGAACACATAAAGTGGCACTAGTCCTAAACCGGATAACTTTATTTTAGCTACCGCTCTGAGTATTCAAATTGCTCTGTTTACATGCAAAGGTGTGAGCTTTTGCCCTAAAGCACAGACATGGATTCACAACAACAAAAAATTTAGAGTCTGCTCTTTTAAGCATGAAAAGGTCAATCACGGAGAGCGTTTGATCTTTTCATGCAAAGTCATTCCCCCTCTCTTTTCTTATTATTACTTGTGTTGCTACTTTTTCTGGTACAGTTTTCTCTTTAGATAAACTCTTGGCCTTGGTCTATGGTAAAGTATGGCTTCATAAAACGTAAGGCTGATAGAGCCCCTCAAGGTCTTAGTACTTCGTAACCCACAACAATGATTGTTTAAACATGTCCAGACTGTCTCCTTCCATTATACCTCGCGACCAACATCCCGTTTCTCGTAGCCAAATTAGCCCATCGGCGTTAAAGGTTATGCATCGCTTACATAATAGCGGCTATGAGGCGTATCTGGTTGGTGGTGGTGTCAGGGATATTTTGCTCGGCCAAAATCCTAAAGATTTTGATATTGCGACCAATGCACACCCTGAGGAGGTACATGCTCTTTTTAAGAATTCACGTTTAATTGGTCGTCGCTTTAAGCTCGTCCATATCCTGTTTGGCCGCGAGATTATCGAGGTTGCTACCTTCCGTGGAAGCGTAAACCAACAGGACGAAAAACAATCAGAGCATGGCATGCTGCTTAGAGACAATGAATATGGCAGTATCGATGAAGATGCTGTGCGAAGAGACTTTACGATAAACGCTCTCTATTACAGCCCTAAAGACTTTTGTATTTACGACTATGTCGATAGCCTGGACGATATTAAGCAGGGTCTGATCAACATTATTGGCGACCCGGAAACACGCTATAGGGAAGATCCGGTTCGGATGATCAGAGCTTTGCGTTTCGCGGCTAAACTAGACTTTGATATCGAAGAAGAGACCAGCGGTGCCATACGAGAGCACGGTCAGCTATTGTCCAACGTTGCAGCAGCACGTTTGTTCGATGAGATTCTAAAACTGTTTCTCTCTGGCTATGGATTGAAAATTTTTCACCTCTTAGTCGACTATGGGCTATTTAAGCCCTTGTTCCCAGCTATTGCTCATACCTTGGAAAACAGTGATAAGAGTGCTATCTATAAGAAAATGCTCGAGGCAGGCTTAACAAATACTGATCAACGAATTCATCAAGAAAAACCCGTCACACCAGCATTTCTGTATGCAACTCTTCTATGGCCTGAAGTCGATAGACTGTGGTCACAACTTATTGAAGAAGGCGTTCCCGAATTTCCTGCATTACAACAAGCAGGGCAACTTACACTTCAAAGCCAACTACCTCATATATCTATACCCAAGCGCTTCACCTTAATGATGAAGGAAATATGGGAATACCAAATCAGACTCACTAAGACTCACGGCAAGCGGCCTTTCCACCTCGCTGAACAGCAACGATTCAGGGCTGCCTATGACTTTTTGTTGTTACGGGAGCAAGCTGGTGAACCTGTCGGCGAACTCGCTAAGTGGTGGACTGAATTCCAAATCAAGCACCCTTCTGCTGTTTATAACAAAGCTAATCATCGAAAAAAGCGTGAGACACCTGGTGCTGACCGCCGAAAGACCCGACAATCACGACGTCCAAAGCGATCATAATGCTGCAGGTATAAGTCAGCAGGAACTGTTCGGCGAGAAGAAAAAGCTAGTCATGAAACTAAATCAAGTACTCATCGGTATTGGTAGCAACCTGGAAAGTCCTCGTCTTCAAGTAATAAAGGCGATAGAAGCCCTATCCCGGCATCCTGAACTAAAGCTAATGTCATCATCATCACTATACAGTAGCTGCCCTCAAGGGCCTCAGGATCAAGATGACTTCGTCAATGCAGTCATCTGGCTTGAAACCGCTCTGGAACCACTCGCTTTGTTAAAGTGTACTCAAACACTTGAAGCCGAATTCGGGCGTATAAAGACTCGGCATTGGGGGGAGCGAATCATCGACCTGGATATTCTATTCTATAACGATGAAACGCTATCAAGCGACGACCCTGACTTACGCATTCCTCACCCTTATGCGCTGGAACGAGACTTTGTGCTGGTACCAGCAATCGAAATTGCGCCTGCTTGGACGCTTCCCGATACATCGACCCTAGAACAACATCTTTCTTCGTGCAGCGAGCATAATTTACTTCGTTTAGATGGCACTCCGACTTGAGTCTCGCGAAACAAGTAGCTAATCTACGCACAAGCTAAGCTCTGTCATAGATTATCAGTAGTCGGTTTTATACTACTGTGAAAACTAAGGATTATATGATGAAAACGACAACCCTGAGCCTTCGTAAACTAAAAGAGTCCAATGGAAAATTCTCCTGTGTCACAGCCTATGACGCAACCTTTGCTAAGTTAGCGTCGGATGCTGGTATCGACGTTTTATTAGTCGGCGACTCTCTAGGCATGGTGTTACAAGGTCAGGACTCGACATTGCCTGTTAGTATTGATGACATGGTCTATCACACTCAATGTGTTAGCAGAGGCGCTCAGTCTCCCTTAATTATGGCCGATATGCCTTTTAATACCCTGAATAGCCCTCACGATACCTTGAACTATGGTGGACAGTTGATGCAAGCAGGTGCCCATATTATCAAGCTAGAAGGCGGCGAGTGGCTTGCAGAGTATATTGAAGCCTTAAGTGATCGAGGCATTCCTGTTTGTGCACATTTGGGTTTAACGCCTCAGTCTGTCAACAAGTTAGGCGGCTATCGCGTTCAAGGCAAGGAAGCTGAAAAAGCTAACGCCATGATTAATACTGCGCGCGCCCTTGAAGAGGCCGGTGCCGATATGATCTTACTTGAGTGCGTACCCACCTCACTCGCTGAGCTCATTACCAAGAAAGTTAGTGTCCCTGTCATCGGAATTGGTGCGGGGAATGTTACCGATGGTCAGGTCTTGGTGATGCATGATCTCCTTGGAATTACTTCCGGACATAAGCCTAAGTTCGTAAAAAACTTCATGCAAGGCGCCGGTTCAGTGCAACAGGCCTTCGAGCACTACGACCAAGCGGTTAAGTCCGGCGAATTCCCTTCTGCCGATTATAGTTTTGCAGGCTAAACGAGACTCAAGCATGATCACCGTTAACAGTATTATTGCACTACGAAAAGTTATCAAAGAAGCTAGACAAGCCGGTAAAGTAATCGGCTTTGTACCCACTATGGGCAATCTTCATGAAGGCCATCTCAGTCTTATCGATCGTGCCCGCCAAGAAGCAGACTTAGTTGTCAGCAGTATCTTTGTAAATCCTATGCAGTTTGGTGAGAACGAGGATCTTGATGCCTACCCTAGAACACTTGAAGATGATAGTAAGCACTTACGTAGTAGATATTGTGATGTCTTGTTCGCACCACCTGTTAGCGAGATCTATCCAAACGGCTTAGCTGAAGAAACCAGAGTGGATGTGCCTGCTCTCGGAGATTATCACTGCGGCGCCAGTCGTGCCGGTCACTTCATTGGTGTCGCCACCGTCGTCACCAAGCTATTTAATATGGTGCAACCAGATATTGCAGTATTTGGTGAAAAAGACTTCCAACAATTAGCGATTATTCGCAAGATGGTTTCCGACCTTTGTATGCCTGTTTCTATCATTGGCGTCCCAACATCTCGGGAAGAGTCAGGTCTAGCCCGCAGCTCTCGCAATGGTTACCTTAGCCAGCAAGAAAAGCAAACTGCCGCTAAGATTTACCAGCTATTGCAACATTGTGCTGCGCAGCTTCAGGCTGGCGAACGGGATATCACTGCATTATGCGAGGACGCCAAATCACACTTGGTTAAAAATGGCTTTAAACCCGATTACTTCAATATAGCCAAGCCCACAACACTTGCTCCTTCACAAGAAACAGATACAGCTTTCGTAATTTTATTAGCCGCGTATTTGGGCTCAACCCGTTTAATTGATAATATAACGGTGAATCTTTAACCATCGATATTGAGTAACACTATGACATTGGATGTATTACCTAGTTACCAAGCATTAAAGGATCATGCCAAATTCATTACTAAGCTTCATGTAAAAGACCTATTTGAAGGTGATCCTAAGCGCTTTGATCGCTACTCCTTTCAGGCACCACATGTATTTTATGATTATTCAAAAAACCGTGTCACCGAGGAAACGATTTCGCTCTTATCTCAGCTCACTGCTGAAGCAGGGCTTGAAGCAAAGGTTAAGGCCTTGTTTTGTGGCACAGGAGAGAATGGAGACTTACTGAACAACACAGAGGACAGAGGCGTCTTACATACGGCCTTACGACTTCCAAAGTCTAGCCTGACTCAAACTACTAGCTATTCGCCTAGCCAAGATATATTGGATGAAATCCTTGAATGTCGAATTCAAATTCAAGAATTCGTTGATAAAATACACCAACAGGAAGTTCTTGGTTACACCGGAAAACCCATTGATACTCTCGTTAGTATCGGCATTGGGGGCTCTTATCTAGGCCCCAAAACAGTTACCGAAGCACTATCACCCATCGCCAAAGAAGGCCTGAGTTGTCACTATATTGCTAACGTAGACAGTAGCGATAGCCACCAAGTGCTCTCTCAGATCGTACCTGAATCCACCATTTTCCTGATTCAGTCTAAGTCCTTCGG
>NZ_LWFE01000994.1:0-6415 GCF_001635675.1 Oleiphilus sp. HI0061
CCGACTAGTACAACGCTTACTCAATGAGTTTCATAACTGCTGGGAAGTTGGTTGTGAAGCCTCATCAACTGAAATGAGAACAGCGATCGAAGCCTTTTCTAATTCGATCACTGCCGCCGCGATTGACGAAACACTGATTACCAGTAAAGCGCTTGTATTGGTGGGTGACGGCATCGTTGCCAACTCAGGTGGCCGCTATGAAGATGATGTGATTGCCCTATACGAGTTCAAAGCCGGTGAAGGTACTCTTGCCAACGACACCAGCGGTGTAGACCCGGCCATCAACCTTGAATTGAGCGGCAACGTCGAGTGGGTCGGCGGTTGGGGCATTAAGTTTGGCGCTTCGTATATCGACGAAGAAACCAATACCCGTGTCGGCAACGGTAAAGCGCAAGGCAAGACCGAAGACAGTAAAAAGCTCTACGATGAAATACGTGGCACGTCTCAATATTCTATAGAGGCTTGGGTTGTTCCAGCGAATGTTACGCAGGAAGACTCGCGCATTGTGTCGTACTCGGGCTCGGCCAGCTCTCGTAACTTTGCTTTGCAACAGACCTTGTACAACTACGACTTTTACAATACTACTAACGACTTCAACGAAGCACTTTCAACCGCCGATGCAGATGAAAGACTTCAAGCCAGCCTTCAGCATGTTGTCGCCACCTACTCCGCAACACAAGGCAGAAAGCTCTATGTTAATGGTGTCTATACCGAAGATGAAGACAGCGTAGCCCCTGGCCTTCTAAATGGTTGGAACGAAAGTTTTGCCCTCGTATTGGGTAATGAAACCGATGGCAACGAACTATGGGAAGGCACGCTAAGGATGCTAGCTATTCATAGCCGTGCGTTAACACAAGAGCAAATCACCCAAAACTATAACTCCGGCGTAGGTGAGAAATTCTACATGCTATTTGGTGTATCTCATCTTGTGGATACCGATGACCCCGACACAGCCGATGACTTTATTTTCTTTGAAGCCAGCCAGTTTGATAGCTTTAGCTACTTATTCTCTGATGCACGCTTTGTCAGCCTTAACGACAATGTTGAACTAGACGACATCACTTTAAGAGGCATGAAGATCGCCATCAACGGGCAAGAAGTAAATGTTGGACAAGTCTACCAAAACCTAAACATTAGTTTGAACGACGAAGACTATGTAGCGGGTAACGGGCAAGTTTTATCTAACCTGGGAACCATCGTTCCTTTGGATAAAGCAGCCGATGAAGACGAGTTTTTCTTAAGCTTTACGGAGATTGGCAGCCGCTCGCGCGATGAAGAGGAAGACATTCCCCCAACGCCTGCTGAACCTGAAGACCTACCTGCTTCGTCAGAAATAGGGCTTCGCACTTTCGATGAAATCAATGCATCGATGTCTGTGATGACCGGTGTTGCCTCAACCGATAGCGATGTAAAAAGCACTTTTGATACAGTGAAACAACAGCTACCAACGATAGAGAATATCGAAGGCTTCTTATCGGCTCACCAAATGGCCGTCACTCAGTTAGCCATTCAATATTGTGACGCCTTGGTTGATGACACAAGCTTAAGAGCTAGCTTCTTTAGCAGCTTTAATTTTAGTGAAAATGCCAATACCGCTTTTGATACGGATGGCCGTAGCCAGATTTCAAGCGCCCTCCTAAGCAACTTTGTTGGTACTAGCTTGGACACTCAACCTAGCGACAGCGATATTAATGATGAGATAAACAGCCTGATTGATACGCTTAGCGCTTGCTCAGCTGACAGCAGCTGTCCCGAAGGTAGAACCGAGATTGTGGTCAAAGCAGCCTGCGCAGCCGTACTAGGCAGCGCTACAACGCTTGTGCAATAAATACTATTCAGTTGAAGGATGAGATTATGATTATCAAACCAACACTCAAACAAACGCTGGATATCAACGCACCTTTGATACACAGTGACCATAAACGCCCTAAAACACGTAGGGAGTTTATCGCCAATGGATTCATGGCTGGCGGTGCTACCGTTTTTGGCTCGTCAATATTCAGCCTCTTCGGAGCACCACGTAATGCTTCGGCCGCGCTATCTTCAGATATTGAAGCCTTAAAAGATAGCTGTGGAATCGCCGTCCAAGGGGCCGGAAAGATCCCTTTTATCTGTATTGACCTGGCTGGTGGCGCCAACATTGCCGGCTCCAATGTATTGGTTGGCGGTTCAGGCGGACAAAAAGACATGCTCAGCACAGCAGGCTATAGCAAACTTGGCATCCCGCCGGATTTTTTACCTCAGGTAAACAATACCGATGGCACTACGAATGACTTCGTTGATGAATCCCTGGGCTTAGCCTTTCATTCAGATAGCCAATTTTTACGCGGGATTCAGGAACGAACCTCTGCGGCAACCCAAGCTGCGATTAACGGTGTAGTTATTCCCGCCCGCTCAGAAAATGATACAGGCAACAACCCCCATAACCCGGTTTATGGCATTCATAATGCCGGTGCAGATGGTTCACTTTTAACATTGATTGGCTCACGAAGCTCTGATTCTGGCGGCAACTCCTTAGCACCAATGGACATGATTAACCCGCAGGTGCGCCCGACTAAAATTGACCGCCCAAGTGATGTTACTGGCCTGGTCGATGTCGGTGATTTGATCGGCCTACTAAGCCAGGAAGATGCCGTCGCGGTAATGGAGTCTATTCAACGTATCAGTGATAAGAAAATGGCTCAGATGAATACCGGCCTTCCTAACGCTGGCGTAAATGTTACCACTGACGAAGTCGTAAAAGACCTTGTACGCTGTGGCTATGTAAAAAGTGCCGACCTGGCAGACCGTTTTGGCAACCCTGCTGACCTCGACCCGGTACAAGACCCGGATATTGTCGGAGCAAGCGGTATCTTTAGTAGTGAAGAATTTCTCAATGACCGCGAATTCCAGAAAGCCGCATCGGTCATGAAACTCGTGATCAATGGCTATGCCGGTGCTGGTACAATCACCATGGGTGGTTATGACTACCATACGGGTAACCGTTCGACAGGTGAAGCTCGTGACTTAAGAGCAGGACGTGTCATGGGCGCTTGCCTGGAATACGCAGCACGAATTGGTGTACCGCTTATGCTTTACGTCTTTTCTGACGGTTCAGTCGCCAGTAATGGCATGGTAGATAATTCTGAACAAGGCCGCGGCAAAGGTGTATGGACCGGCGATAACCAATCAACTGCTGCAGCGTTCTACCTAGTCTATGACCCTAGCGGAAACGGTCGCCCTACTGCGATACGCAACCAGGTTGGCTATATGCGTAGCGACGCATCAGTCGAAACCGCATCAAGCCCTGCTGCCAATAACGTTAACCTACTAGTTCAAACCGTTATGCTGAATTACATGGCACTACACGGCGAGCAAGGCAACTTCGAAAATGTACTGAGTTATCACGGGCTGGGAAGTTCTACTCTTAGGGATACGCTGGTTGGAATGGCACCTATTGTAAATGGGACGATTTGATGAATAAGTAAGACGATAAAGGGGGGCACCTAAAGTGCTAAGCCCCTTTTGACTCATAAATTACTTGGCCAACTCTCTCAATGTGATCACGTAGCTGCAAGTTCTTAATGTCATGAAAGCAATGCACATCGACTACAAGCGGGATATCAGAATCTGCAAAATCTAACGCTAGTGCTGAGCTCGTAAAACGGTCAATATTATCGCCGACGACAGCAATATCAATATCACTTCGCTCATGATAATTCCCTTTCGCCCTAGAGCCATAAAGCTTTGCATAATCAATCATCTCATACTTAGATAATATATCTCGTATCTCGCTCAGAGTTTGCTCACTCAAGCCGAACTGACTCATGATGATACTATTTCTTCTAAGAGTGATGTGTACCACTCATCTAGCATAGGCAAATAACTAATTTTTATGGAATCAATAACCTGTTCGAACTTCGAAAAGTCATAGGTATGACTCATAAGGTTTCGGTCTCCGATCATTCTCAACCAGGTCTCGGCATCATTAATATACTTACTTTGATACGCTTGGCGAACAACCGACTTAGGTGAAATCTGGTCAAGAATAATACCATCAAATTCCATTTTATCTTTGAGAACCTTCCACGCTAGTTCGAAGGTATATTCAAAACGCTGAATAACACCTTCCTTTTCTAACTGGCTAAACGAAGCAATATCTGACTCCACTGCTTCACGTAGCAAAAGAAAAGCTCGCTGAAAGTTCTTAAACCGTTGTTGCCAGCGAATATCTGAGACAGACGTCATGACGCGTTACCTAATTCTTTAAAGATGAATATTTTGAAAATCACTATAGCAAGGATCGAGATACGATTCGATGATTTAAAGACCAAGGCTACAGGAGAAAAGAGCCCTAAGAAAGCCTTAGCCGCCTCCTTGAACTTAAGGCCTTCCCAAACCATTGGAATAATGAACCCTTTGGCGTTCATCAATCAGAATCGCGTCAATACCATCTAGTCTATTCATCAAGGCTAAACCTTTTTTCAAACCCAATACGAACACGGCAGTCGATAGCGCATCGGTAGTCGTCACATCAGGCCCGAGAACGGAAACGCTTAGCAGACCGTTCCGAGCAGACCTGCCTGTTTTAGGGGAAATAATATGGTGAACTCTTTCGCCACTATCATCGATAAAGAATCGCTCGTAGTCACCTGAAGTCGATAAAGCGACATCCGATAAAGGCAGAACAACGGAGTTTTCTTCTTTGTTTCTAGGGTGACGCACCGCGACAAGCCAAGGCTTTGAGCCCTTTCCGCCCAGAAGATACATATCGCCGCCCGCACTTAAACGCGCATGTTGAACGCCAAAGGTCTTCAACATCTTAATGCCTTCATCAACAGCATAACCTTTAGCTATTCCGCCTAAGTCAAGAGCGACTCCAGGAGAGCTAAAGCGTACTGTTTGAGCACTTCTATTTAAAACAATATGGCGATAATCCAGTACTGGCAACTTCGCACTGATTTGAGAATCAGATGGCTGCGCCTGTTGTCGATAGTCATATAAAAAACCAACCGAGGCAAAGCTGATATCAAAGGCACCTTGAGATAAAGCCGACACAGACAAAGACTTTTCGAGTAAGCTAAACAGCTCAGTCGATATCATTAGCGTTTGCTCAGAGGCAAGTCTATTTACCTTGGAGAGCTCAGATTCAGAAATATACCGCGACATCTTTGCCTCGATATCATTAAAGCGATTCAGCACTGCGCGCTTAGCCTTCTCTGCTTTAATCTTATCGTCTAACCAAAACTCCAAGCTTAAGTTGGTCGTCATCACCTCTGCAGAAAACTCATGCCACTCGGCTTTCAAGGGCATGCTAAGAAAAACTAAGAAGCAAATGAGAAAACTCAAACAGTTTTTCATAATGTTATCCAAAATATCTCTCCAACCACGACGAATAGACCCATCCTAAAATATTGGTTAAAATCAATAAACCCTCTTGCTGGAACAACACAATGAACTTGGCACCTAGTAATAAAACTATTGATGCACTTAAGAGTCTCTCTCTTAAAGAAGCGAGTCGAATTGAACTTGTCTGGCTTTATGGTTCACAAGCGAATCATACCGCTGATTGCGCGAGTGATTATGACCTAGCGATAGCGCTACATAAGGAATGTAATCAAGCAGACAAATTCATTCAAGACCTTGAGTATCAATGGTCAAATAATCTAGACCAGAATATATCAATCGTTGATATTAACTCAGTGCCCGTGCCATTGGCTTACAACATTATTGATCTCGGCACTCCGCTCTACATTGGCAATGACTTGCGCCTTCATAGCGAAGAACAGCGAATATGGTCATTATGGAGTGAATATGCCCATGAACACCAGCAACATTATCCTTAAACGGCGTTCCAGAGAATTTACTATGTCGACATACCAAGCCTATGTATTTGCCATCAAAGAACAAGTCGCTCAGCACTTGGCTGGTTTGGATGAGTTGGCCTGCACCATTCAGAAACGCCCCTTAACATTTAACGAACGTAGCGCTGTAGAAAGGAATCTACAGGTTCCTATCGAGGCTGCTATTGGCTGCTCAAAGCACTATCTCAAGAAGATATCTAAACCTGTTCCTTCGGAAGCCCGAGCTAGCATTGAAAGAATCTACGAACAACTCGCCATTACCACTCCTGAAATAAATGAAATGCGCGGCGCAATAGGCATGCGAAACGCCATCATTCATGACGACCTTAACCTTGATTGGAAAAAGTTAGAAGCCGTACTTGCAAAGCAAAAATACTATAATGTGAAAGATTATATCAGCCTGCTCTGTTCTGCACTTCTTAGCGAATAGCTTGTTTTTTAATACCTTTTCTATGGCTACGTTACTCTTTAAGGAATACTTAAACCTACCTCTTCCCCCAATAATTCCCGTAGCGCCTGCTTTAAAGCCATTTTCGCATCATCGTCACCATGAACAATTCTTATTTCTGAAG
>NZ_LWFE01000995.1:0-5985 GCF_001635675.1 Oleiphilus sp. HI0061
CATTAACAAAATTAGCCAGACAGCTGAACTTAAAGGCGACATCGTACTAAGCAGCCCCGATCTGATACTAAAAGGTGACAGCGCAACGGTAAATATGACCAGCGATAGAGTTTCGGTCATCAATGCCAGCTTCTCGAACCCCAAAACTTCAATTAACGGCAAAGCTTCAGAAATAACACGGGCAGACGAAAATACGCTGCTCATTCATGATGGCTTATTTACCAGCTGTCCGCCCGAGAAAAGAGACTGGGCCTTCGCTGCAGAAAACATTTCTCTCAATAGAGAAGAAGGCTTCGGCCAAGCAAAAAACACCCGTTTTCTGATTAAAGATACGCCTGTGATGTACATTCCCTGGTTTTCGTTTCCGATCGATGACCGCCGTAAGTCGGGCTTCTTATATCCTTCATTCGGTACCTCAAATACAGAGAACGGCATATTTCTATCGACCCCCTATTATTTTAACTTAGCGCCCGACTACGATGCGACGTTTACGCCCAGCTATGTTCATGGCAGAGGGGTACATTCCGATCTAGAACTTCGGCATGCTAGCACTTATACCAATAGCGAGCTCAACTTAGGCTACATCAGCAAAGACAAGTTCTATAATAGCGAGCAGAAAGCAATCGGCCCAGATGACACGGACGCTCGCTGGGGCCTCAGCTTTAGTCAGGATATCAATGCGCATCATGACGGCTGGTATGGCACGCTCAAATATAGCCAGATCAGCGACTTTGACTACCTGGATGATTTGAACCAGGGGCTGAATATAAACCGAAGTGATAACCTTGATCGAAGGGCTGAACTCCATTATTCAGAGGATAACTGGCGATTCAGCTTCTTGATGCAGCAATACAAAAGTATCGATGAAACACTGCTGGCAAGCGAACAAGCTTATCAACGCTTACCTGAACTAAATTATCAATTCGGTTCTATCTACAAACAACTGCAACTCGACTGGCACAGCCAATATGTCTACTTCTATCGTGACCAGGAAGGTCTCGTCGGGGATGAACGTATTATAGGCTCACGCGTTCGACACCAGCCCAAGGTATCATTGCCTTTATCTAAGAGCTGGGGCTATATCAGCCCATCTGTAAGTATCGACCATACCGACTACTTTCTTGAAGATTATACGCCTGTCGACAATAATATCTCTCGCACCATTCCAATTTATGAACTTGATGCGGCTTTATTCTTCGACCGAAGTTCTTTATTCAGTGAAAGCCAATTCTTCAAGTCATCCACGATTCGCCACAGCTTGGAACCACGAGCTTACTATGTGAATGCCAAGAGCGTAGACCAAGATGCTCTTCCTAATTTCGACAGTACCTTACCTAGCTTCAACTATCAGCGACTGTTTAGTCCCTATCGCTTTAGTGGCGGTGATCGAGTCGGTGACAATAACAGCCTGACGATAGGTATCACCAATCGTTGGACCGACATGCAAACTGGGCAAGAGAAAGCTATTGTCAGCATTGGCCAGGTTTACCACTACGATGATCGCGAAGTTGGCATAAATGGCGTTGGAGAGGCCGACCGCAAAGACTCCCTGCTGGCGACCGAGTTTATCTTCCGTCCCTATCCAGGTGTAGAGCTGGCAACGAGTGGTTTATGGGATGCCAGAAACAACCAGACCCAGGAAGGCAATACGAGTTTGCACTTACACAGTCAAGACTACCGTCATGTGCTGAATTTCAGCCATCGCTATATCCAGGGTGAGCTAGAGCAAATCGACACCTCTTTTATTGCGCCTATTTATCCTCAAACCAGTCTAATAGGCCGTCTTCGTTACGACCTTGAGGAAGAGCGCAGCATTGGTTCGCTTGCAGGCATTGAATATAGTAGCTGCTGCTGGCGCGTTCAATTGCTAAGTCAATCTTATCTAGATAGTGATAGCGAAGTCTTACATGGGTTTTTGTTCCGTTTTCAACTAAGTGGTGTTGGCGGTTTTGGACAAAGTACCCGTAGAATGGATCAACATATTCCGGGCTATGCGGCCCGAGAAGAAATTTTAAATTAGAGTTATTTATAGTTATGGCGATGTTTACTCACACCCACAAAAAATCACCTTCAATTCTGAGCCTATTATTTAGCACCCTACTAGGACTTAGCTGTATGGCCTCTGTGGCTCATGCTGAAGAAAACTCTAGACCTGAACTGAGGCCAAATGCAGTACTTCTAGACAAAGTCATCGCCATTGTCGATGACGATATCGTGATGCAGTCTGAGCTAGCCCAACGTGTAAACTCGATCACTAAACGCTTACAGCGCCAGAATACCCCTCTTCCCTCGTTGTCAGTTATGCGACAGCGTGTGCTTGATCAATTAATTCTTGAAAGCATCCAGCTACAAATGGCAAATCGTACCGGTATTCGTATTGGTGATGCCCAGCTTAATACCACTCTAGAGAATATCGCTCGTTCGAATAACATGACGCTCTCTCAGTTTGAAGCGCAACTTGAGCTAGAAGGCGACACCTACGCCAGTGCTCGTGAACAAATACACCGGGAAATGGTCATCTCCAGAGTTCAAAAAAGACAGGTTGACCAACGCGTAAGAGTCACCGAGCAAGAGGTTCAAGCATTCTTAGCCTCAAAAGAAGGTCGAACACAATCTGGCCTTGAGTACTTGATTGGCCATATCTTAATCGCACTCCCTGAATCAGCAGATAAAGAACAAGAAAGAGTAGCGCTAGATAAAGCAAACAACATTCTTAAAGAACTCAAGGCAGGTGAAGATTTCCAGAAAACGGCTGTTGCGCAATCTGACGGTCGCCAAGCACTTGAAGGCGGTGTAATTGGCTGGCGTAAAGAAAGTGAGCTACCAACTATCGCAGCTGACATCATACCCAGTTTGGCCATTCAGGAGCCCTCATCACTTATTCGTACCGGAAGTGGCTTCCACATTGTTACCGTGCTAGATAAACGCGGTGGTCAGGAAAAGCTAATTGAGCAATCGCAAGTCAGACATATTCTGATTTCACCAAGCGAGATTAGAACTGAAGAAGAAGCAAAAGAAATCATCTACAAACTTCACGAACGCCTACTGGGTGGAGACGACTTTGCTGCCATAGCCAAGTCCAATTCAGATGACCCGGTTTCCGCTATTGATGGTGGTAATCTTGATTGGGTTAATCCTGGTCAAATGGTTCCTGCTTTTGAACAAACAATGACTCAGACAAACGTAGGCGAGTTAAGTGAGCCTTTCCGTTCTCAATTTGGCTGGCACATCCTTCAAGTAACAGAGCGACGCGTGAAAGATATGGCAGAGTTGATTCAGAATAACCAGGCTCAGCAAACCCTACATCGCCGCAAATTTGAAGAGGAGCTATCCAACTGGCTGCTCGAAATAAAGGGCGAAGCTTATATCGAAATTAAAGAAGAGTTTGCAGAAGAATCCTAAGCATGGCCGAGAATATTTCTAACGCCCCTCCTGTACTGGCACTCACGCCTGGTGAGCCAGCCGGTATTGGCCCTGAATTAGTCATTCAACTAGCGCAAAGCGAGCTAGCCTGTTCACTGCTTATTTTTGCTGATAAGCAAATGATGGAAGAACGGGCGGCACTCTTGAATCTTGGCTTCTCAGTAAAAGATTGGCAGGAGTATTCTCGGCAAAATGAACCTGGGCTATATATTCAACACGTCTCGCTCGCTCGCCCTTGCCAAGCCGGTCAGCTCAATGTGGCCAACGCCTCCTATGTCGTTGAATGCCTTGACCAGGCGATTGATGCTTGCTCATCAGGTCGTGCCGATGCCTTGGTTACTGCCCCCTTACACAAAGGCATCATCAATGACTCGGGTACTGCTTTCACAGGGCACACCGAACACCTGCAAATGCGATGCGGCGTTAGTAAAGTTGTGATGATGCTAGCAAGCCCTCGTATGAAAGTGGCACTAGCAACGACTCATCTTCCTTTAGCAGAAGTTAGTCGTAATATTACCCCTGACAACCTGAAACAGGTCATTCAGATTCTCATTGACGACCTGAAGAGCAAGTTTGGTATCAAGCAACCACGTATTCTCGTGGCAGGCTTAAACCCTCATGCAGGTGAAAACGGCCATATGGGCAGGGAAGAAATCGATATTATTGCGCCTGTTATGGCAAGCTTTAAGAGCCAGGCAGAATTACTAGGCCCCTTACCTGCCGATACCTTATTCAATAAAAAATACTTAGAAGAAGCCGATGCAGTACTGGCCATGTATCACGATCAGGGCCTACCTGTGTTAAAGTTCGATGGCTTTGGTGAGTCGGTCAATATTACGCTCGGCCTGCCGATCATCCGTACTTCAGTAGACCATGGCACAGCACTAGATCTCGCTGGCAGCGGGCAAGCAGATGTCGGTAGTTTGAAAACGGCCGTAGATATCGCTTTGCAAATGGCGTCCGCTCAAGGCTAAACAAACAGTTTAACACCCAAAATTCAAGAGAAGGCAGGCAAGATGGCTAAACACAATCAGAAAGCAGGTCACCAGGCTCGTAAGCGCTTTGGTCAAAACTTTCTTCATGACGACGCAGTCATCAGCCGAATCATTAGCGGCATCAACCCCCAACCTGATGATCGTTTGGTAGAGATTGGGCCTGGTCTTGGTGCGCTTACTGAACCCTTGCTTGAGGCAAGCGAAGGAAATCTCCAAGTCGTAGAGCTTGATCGTGACTTGATCCCTATCCTGCGCACAAAATTCTTTAACTATCCCGACTTCGTCATTCACGAATCAGATGCCTTGAAGTTCGACTTTGATCAACTGGCAGATGACGAACATAAGTTAAGAATCGTCGGCAACCTGCCTTATAACATATCAACACCGCTCATCTTTCATTTGCTGGAAAGCATTACTAACCTGAAAGACATGCATTTTATGCTACAAAAAGAAGTAGTAGAGCGTATGGCTGCAGCACCGAGCACTTCACACTATGGCCGCTTGGGTATCATGACTCAGTACTATTGCCGTGTTCAACCACTGTTTATTGTCGGCCCTGAATCATTTGACCCGGCACCAAAAGTTGAGTCAGCCATTGTCCGCCTGGTTCCGCATGCTACGCTTCCTTATCCTGTTGAATCGGTAGAGCGTCTTCAGCATATTGTACGCACAGCCTTCACTAAGCGTCGTAAAACTCTACGTAATGCGCTCAGCGGCGCAGTAGAACCTGAAGCACTTGAGGATTTGAATATCGATGCAGGGCTGCGACCAGAGAACCTGACGGTGGAACAGTTTACTCAGTTAGCGAATTGGAAAAAGTACTAAGAACTAGCTCTCTAAGCCTTACCAAGGCAGAGGCTCAACTCTTGATTGCCAATGCATCGTAGCCAGGTCATCTGTTAAGACCTCTGTTTGCGCCACTACCTTTCGCCAGTAGCTTATTCGCTCTTGGTCACTTAGATTCAAGAAGTCATGACGATCAGGGATTTTCTTATAAGGCAGGCTGGCCACAAATTCTTCTGATGGCACCAGCATAATCGTCTTGGCGTAGTTTGCTTTGCTCGGTTTTCGCCAAGGTCGATATTGATTGATCCAGCCCTTGTCAAACCAGCCCGGCACCGGAATATTCGCAAAGTGTGGAAACAGAACAAAACCATCTTTAGGCAACAAAGGTAAGTCAAAAGCATAATCTGTAATGCCCCCATCTTGGGGTCCTAGGGATTTTGCCTCCATATATCGCAAAACCCTCTGAAGCTCCCGTCTGCCGTGGCCTGTAGAGGGCTATTAATTTCTAATTCACCAAAAATTTGTTATCTTCTTTGACCTTTAGGTCAAAGAATGAGCAGAGACAAACGGCTATCAATTCTCACTGCCGCGGAAATCGAGGATTTATACAGCGTTCCTTCCTTCAACGAGTCTTATCAGCGGTTTTACTTCGCGCTAAATGATAAAGAACTTGCGGAGCTATCCAGAATACGGCAACGCAAGTACCGTTGTGTTGCCGTTGCATTGTTGGGCTACTTCAAATGCAAACCGATCCTGCTCAACCCGAGTTATAAATCCATGC
>NZ_LWFE01000996.1:0-11338 GCF_001635675.1 Oleiphilus sp. HI0061
ATGTTGGGCTTGAACGAGCGTGTTGCCTCTGTTGATATGCCTATCGGCGGCAGTAGCGACAAATCATTACTAGATACAGTTGCTGATGAGTCAGCGTCTGATCCTGCAGAGTTGCTGCAGGATAGTAACCTTAAAGGTAGCATTGATGGCTGGTTGGATCAGTTGTCTGGTAAGCAGCAAGAAGTTCTTTCTCGTCGCTTTGGTCTTCGTGGCTACCGTATGAGCACCTTGGAAGAGGTTGGTAAAGAGATTGGTCTAACTCGCGAGCGAGTTCGTCAGATTCAGGTTGAAGCACTTAAGCGACTCAGAGATATCCTTGAGAAGCAGGGCTTAAATGGCGAAACCTTGTTTAATAGTTGCTTCTAAGCTTCTTATGTATGCCGCAAATTTTGTGCAGGCATCAGAGTAAGTAAAAAATCCCCGCCTTTGGTGGGGATTTTTGCATTTACAGTTTTAAAATTCGCTGCTGCTGAGTCTGGGTCTTAATGTTGAATTCTATGTGGTATAAAACTTTTGCAAACAGTAACTTACTGAACTATTCTAACTAAAAGCTTTAAAAAGGCTGGTGGCGCTCCGATTCAGGGGCTTATTTAGATCTAGGGGCAGGTATTTGTTTTCGCTATTTAAAAAGAAATCGAAAGCTCAAGTAGTAGGGCTGGAAGTTCGCTCCAGCGGTATAGCTCTTGCTGTCGCTTCGAAAAATGAAGGCAAAAATGCGCTCATTACATTGTGTGATTATCGTGAGTGCAATGCGGCAGAGCGTGTATCAGTGCTGGAGTCACTTGTTGAAGAGCATGGCCTCGACGGTGCAACTTGTCGCGTCGTTTTGCCGGCAGATCAGTATCGAGTTTACCCTATCGAGAAGCCAAAAGTTGAAGAGAGTGAACTCGTCGATGCCGTTCGCTGGAAGCTAAAAGACCTACTCGACTATGACGTAAACGATGCGGTGCTGGATGTCTATGATTTTCCTCAGGATGCCCTAAAAGGACGTCCGGAACAGGTGAATGTTGTTTCCAGTCGGTCAGCTTTAATCCAGGATACCGTGAATCTCGTCAATAAGTCTGGTTTGGAACTAGAAACAATTGAGATCTCAGAGCTAGCGATTAGGAATATTGCCTTGCGACTAGCAGGTGATGATCAAAGACCCGTTGCGGTTTTATATCTTCGTCACGGTGCTGGAATGATTGTGTTGGTTAAAGGTGACACGCTTTACTTTTCCAGGCATTTTGACTTTTCTTTACAAGCGCTGAACGATGTCGCGCAGCAAAACTCGGTTATTCAGCAATTATCTTTAGAAATCCAGCGCTCATTTGATTACTTTGAAAGCCAGATGGCTCAAGTTCCTCCGCAAACGGTTGCACTGATGGGCCCTGCACCCAATATGCCATTAGCAAATATGCTTGGTGGTAGTATTGGCGCCAGAGTCGAACCGCTTGATATGTCCTTGTTTATGCAGGACGAGGCAAATCTGGGCCTTGAAGAAATTCAAGCTTTTGTCGCGCTCGCCAGTGCATTGAGAGAGGGGTAGAGCAATATGCAACAAGTAAACCTCTATACCGACGCTTTCAAACCAAAACGCGTAAAGTTACCACTCGAACAAATTATACTTCTGCCTGTTGTCACCTTGCTCTTGCTCATTGGTGTCAGCTTGTGGCTTAGCCATAGCTTAAAGCAGGAAGCTCAAGAGCTTGAAGTAATCAAATCAAAGAATGAAGAAATGGCAAAGCGCCTTGAAACACTAAGCGTTAAAGCTAAACGCATGAGAAAAGATGAGTCATTAGTCGCCGCTAATCAGCGTTTGCACGCTAAAGCTGAAGCTCGTCAACGAATGATCGAAATGCTAGATACGGTTGTAGTTAAAGATGATGAAGGCTTTTCTAATATTCTGCTCTCACTTGCACGCCAGAACTTAGATAAACTATGGTTGAACTCAATAATTATTGGCTCCTCAGGAAAGGAGATGCATATTGAAGGCATTACCCTGAACGGTGACTTGGTGCCCGAGTATTTGCAAAAGCTTCGTCAGGAAGACAGCCTCCTGGGGCGTACATTTACATTGTTTGAACTTGAAAAACACGAAGGGAAGAGACATTGGTTGAATTTCTCTTTGCGCTCTGAAGAGCACACTGCAGCACCTGAGGTGTTACTTTCTCGTCTTGATAGCAGTGAAGCAATACTCAACTATGCTAAAGACTCGGCTGGTTCTTCTGTAGAACAAGAAGGAGGCCAGAAATGAACCTTGAGAAATGGTACGAACTACGTGATAAAACAGCCGACCTAAGCCTTAGAGAACGGGCAATTATGGCGGGTACTGCTGTGGTGATCATTGCTTTTATTTGGCTGCAGACAGGCTTCGCTGATTATGAAAAAAAGCACAAAGCTAACTTAGCCAACAAAGCATCGTTGACACAAGAAACTGTTGAGCAAAGTAATCGGCTCAGTGAGCTGACTTCAGCTTTGGCTCACGACCCGAATGCAGCACTAAGGCAAGAGCAAGAACAATTAAAAGAGCGCCTGCAGGGCTTACGTTTAAAGATAGGGCAGCGTATGAGTAACCTGGTTGCGCCTGAAGATATGGCAAACCTTATGAAAAAGGTCTTATCTGACTACAAAGGCTTGAGCTTGCTAAGTGCCAAAAATCTACCGGTAGAGCCCTTGAACGTGAGTTTGGGGAGTACCACAGACGAATCAGATAAGACTAATGATAGCGCCATTTCTGCAGAGCCTCAGGCGGTTATATTTACGCATGGCTTTGAAATGGAATTGCGAGGAACTTATTTCCAGACGGTTGAATATTTACAGCAATTAGAAAGCTTGAGCGGCTTTTACTGGAGAATGCTGAGTTATAAAGTTGATCGGTACCCTAATGCGACGATAAAAGTTCAGCTCAGTACTCTGAGCCTGGAAGAGGACTGGATCGGTGTTTAAAACTACAATTTACAAGAGCTCTTTAGTATTAGTGTTTGGCTTATGCTTAAGCGCTTCATTGTCGCTGTCCGCCAAACAAACTTATAGTTTGCCTGGCGGTGAGGTCTTGTCTGACCCAACAGCGCCGTATGGGGAAAAGAGAAAGGCTGCCGCGAAAACCAAGCGCCGTATGCCGAACTTCTCTCTCAACTATATAATGAGCGCAGGGGATAACCGCCGAGCAATGATCAATGGCAAAAAAGTGTATGAAGGAGACTTTGTTTCCGGTGCGAAAGTAAGAAGAATTTCGTCGGAGTCTGTCTCGTTGGTGTATGACGGAAGAGAAGTCGTTTTGCACCTCAATAAAATCAAACAAATTCGAAAATAACTTTAAGCGGGCCTAAGCTAAGGTTTGGTCTGC
Organism: Oleiphilus sp. HI0061; assembly: GCF_001635675.1. Taxonomy (NCBI): domain Bacteria; kingdom Pseudomonadati; phylum Pseudomonadota; class Gammaproteobacteria; order Oceanospirillales; family Oleiphilaceae; genus Oleiphilus; species Oleiphilus sp. HI0061. Next base: position 3,329 of record NZ_LWFE01000996.1, read on the forward strand.
GATATAAAGCCTATAGCTACATGATTGTGGCAGGCTCAAAAGTACAGAAGTGAGAACAACATGGTAAGGTCAAAAGGCTCGTATCAAGTAACAAAACAAGGTGCCCACAGTTTACTGGCATTTTGTATGTGCTTAATTCTATCTGCCTGTGCGAATAAAAATGCGCTGCTCCAGACACCAACCGCGAACACCACGTCGGCGGTTGATCAGATAAACGATACCTTGGATGAGGCGCTTGATGAGCAGAATGAGCCTTTATCTCCCCATGCGAATGAAGAAGTGCCGCTTGCTGTTGTTGACGCACTAACGCCACAAATTGGTAATTACAATAGTGCAATAGGAAAAATTGAGCCGCGCTTTGATATTGGCGTGAACAATGTTCCGGCACGGGATTTCTTTGCCGGCCTTGTAGACGGTACAAATAAAAATATGGTTGTTCATCCTGATGTTAGTGGCAGTATTAGCTTGCAACTCAGGGATGTAACGGTATCTGAAGTGATGAGCATTGCCAAAGATATCTATGGTTATGAATATGAGGAGTCAGGCCGACTTATAAAGGTCTTCCCTGCCGGGCTTCGTACCCAGATCTTTCAAATAAACTATCTGAATGTAAACCGAAACGGCGATAGTGAGACGCGCGTTAGCTCTGGACAAATTACTCAAAACTCAAGTGGAGGAAGCTCTTCCTCAAGTGACTCCGACTCAGATTCTGGCAGTGCTAGTACGCAAAGCAGCGGTTTCGGAACTCGTATTGCGACCACTAACCAGAACGATTTCTGGCAGCGTCTGGAAAGTACATTACAGCTGATTATTGGTAGTAAAGAAGGCAACTCTGTTGTGATTACTCCAAGCACAGGTATGGCCGTCGTACGTGCTGATAGCGACACGCTTGCTTCGGTGGAGCGTTACTTGGAAAGCTCAGAGTTGATACTTCAACGCCAGGTTATTCTTGAAGCGAAGATATTAGAAGTGAGCTTGAATGAAGGATATCAGCAAGGTGTCGACTGGAGCTTCTCACGTGCAAGTGATAGTTTGGACTCATCGGGCAACCCGAAAAATGGTGTGAATTTTACCCAGCTCGCACGTCAGGTGACGTCTGGAGATGTAGGAGGTGTTTTCGCCTCGACAATAAAGCTAGGTAACTTTGATACCACGATCAACCTGCTAGGCACTCAAGGAAATGTTCAGGTATTGTCCAGCCCTCGCATCGCAACGGTAAATAACCAGAAAGCTGTGATAAAAGTAGGAAGTGATGAGTACTTTGTAACAGATATCGATTTTGAATCTAATAGTGATTCGAACTCTACGTCTACAGACATTGATTTGACACCTTTCTTCTCGGGAATTGCCTTGGATGTGACGCCTCAGATTAGTGAAGATGGCAAGATTATTCTTCATGTCCACCCAACAATTAGTAAGGTGGAAGATCAGCAGAAAATTATTTCAGTCGGTGGTCAGGACTTGGATTTGCCTTTGGCATTTTCGAGTATTCGAGAATCTGACAGTATTATTACGGCAGAAAATGGTCAGATTGTTGTGATCGGTGGCCTGATTCAAAATCGAAGTTCGGATAATAATTCCAGCGTGCCTTTCCTGTCTGAGCTTCCTTTGGTTGGAGAGTTATTCAAGCAAAAAGGCGAACAGTCTGAGAAAACCGAGTTGGTTATCTTGCTTCGCCCAACGGTGACGAACCGTCGAGTCATTCGTCAGGATATCAAAGCAAGCCGAGACCGTTTTGGCGAGTTTAGAGATGTAATGGCTGCACCTGTCCAAACCAGTTTTTATTGAGGTTTGGACTTAAGTATAAGACTTGTCGTCTAAAATAGAGCAACTTGATATGTACGAGTCCTTTTTTGGCTTAAATGAAGCGCCATTCACATTGACCCCAAACACTCACTTCTTTCTCAAGTCGGAGACGCATCAACACGGTTTGGAAATGCTGTTATGGGCCTTGAATAACAAAGAAGGCTTTATCAAAGTGTCCGGAGAAGTCGGTACCGGTAAGACTTTACTGTGTAGGAAACTTTTAAACTCTCTCGAAGACCCTTTCGTTACTGTCTACTTGCCTAACCCCCATTTTTCACCGGCAACACTCTATTGCCTGATCTCTGATGAGCTCGAAGCTGCTTTGGAAAGCGCTAGTCCGGCAAATAGTGAAATAATAATTGAAGAGCCTAAACAGCTTGGCTCGGTTGCAACAGATCAGCATGTACTGGCTTTGGGAAATATCCAAAAAGCTTTATTGGCCTTGGCTGCACTCGATAAACAAGTCGTTCTGGTGATTGATGAAGCGCAATCGATGCCGGAAGACACTATAGAAGCCTTGCGCTTGCTCACCAACCTGGAAACGGAATCGGCAAAACTGATGCAGGTTGTACTCTTTGGTCAGCCAGAATTGGATGAAATGTTGAATAGCAAAAGTCTTCGACAGCTGCAGCAAAGAATAACGTTTCAGCATGAAATTCGCCCGCTCGATAGGGAGGGTGTCGAACAATATATTTCTCATCGAATGATCCTGGCAGGATACAGCGGTGGTCGTTTGTTTGAAGCAAAAGCAATTTCACTATTAGTGAGTGCATCCAAAGGTATTCCTCGCTTGGTAAATATTTTATGCCATAAGGCGCTGATGGGCGCCTTTGGTGAGGGTGTAAACCTAGTGACCGCGAAGCATATGAAAGCAGCGATTAAAGATACGGAAAGCGCACATAAACCCTGGTGGCGATCTATGCCTCTACCTGGAGCGCTTTCATGAGTTTAGTCAATGATATGCTTAGGGATCTGGAGAAGCGTAAAGCCCCTGAGCAAACCGGTTCCCTAGATACGGGCGTGTCTCGAGAAAGCATGATCGAGCCCAAACAAAGTAGCTTTAAGCAGAAAGATCTTATTTTGGTCGTCTTGGTCATTCTGGTGGCGAGCTTGTTTGCTTATATTCTTATGTCGACTGAGGAAAGCACTGTTGTCTCTGGAGATAGAGACAATAATAGTGAGCGGGCGGTTCAATCGGAAGCAGGGCTTTCACAGCAAGCGCCGACAATGCCTGTCGAAGAGCAGACAGTAAATGAAAAGCAGATAGCCGGGCCTAAATTACTCGAACCTGCTGTAGCGACGAAACAGACTCAGGTTTTGCAAGAATCTGCGCTAAAAGAAAAGAAAAGAGTGGAGCCGGTTGCCTCGGCTATTGTTGAGAAAAAAGCGCGAACAAGTGTCGTGGAAGAAAGCAAAGCAACGAAATCTGTTGTGGCAAAAGAGAGTCGTGAAGTCAAAAAGGCTAGCGATAATATTGTGACTCAGCCAAAAGTTGATAAGAGTACTGTTAGCAAGGGAGCTGATGCTGAGCCAAATTTGCAGACAAAAGCGAAAACCAAGGCCAAGCCGCTTGGTGTTGTTTTGTCTCCCTCTGCACTTGATTTAAAAATGGCATCAGATGCTATTTCATTATTTGAAATAGGTAAGCCAGCAGAAGCTTATGCTTTAATGCAGGCTTTTGTTGCCGAGAACAAGACTGTCGATAAAACGCTCAGCGTTTTGGCAAATCGCTTACTGCAAGACCAGCGCTTCAACGAGCTGTCGGGCCTGCTGGGCCGGGCGGGTAAGCCATTGAGCCCAGACCTGAGACAAGTTAAAGCGCGATGGATGTTGATGCAAGGGGAGCCTGAGCTCGCCGTTGCTTTACTAGAGCAGTCCTTGCCAGATATTGACAAGATGCCAGAGTACTTTGCATTGATGGCATCGCTATACCAACGAAATGGGCAATCAGGCAAAGCGTTTGAACAATACAGTCAGCTTATACAGAGCAACGACACGGTTGCAGACTGGTGGGCTGGTTTGGGGATTGCGGCAGACCAGCTTAAACAAGGGCGGCAGGCTGTATTTGCTTATCAACAGGCGATGACCCTGCCTGGTTTGAATCGTGCGCTAGAGAGTTATATCGGTCAGCGGCTGACAGCCCTGTCCTCGGTAAAGTAATTGAGTGAAGATATGAGTGAACCGAAAAAGAAAATTCGAATTGGTGACTTGCTGATACAAAACGGTGTTATTACCGAAGATCAGCTAATGACGGCCCTATCGGAGCAGAAAAAGACCGGAAGGAAGCTCGGTAAAGCGCTGATCGATCTTGGTTATGTTGATGAAGACAAACTTCTGAATTTACTGTCTCAGCAGTTGGAAGTGCCATTTGTTCACCTTCGTCATTACCAGTTTAATAACGACCTGGTTAATAAGCTGCCGGAGACATTAGCACGACGTTTCAGAGCGATAGTCTTAGATGAACAGCAGGGAGAGTTGTTAGTCGGCATGGCCGACCCGATGGATCTTATGGCCTTCGATGAGATTGGTCGAGCGGTCAACCAGCCTTTACGTCTAGCGGTTGTTCGTGAAAGCGAGCTCTTGACGACCATTGACATGGTTTATCGTAAAACAGAAGAAATATCTCACTTGGCTGGAGAGCTTGAAGAAGAGTTGGAAGATGATGCTTTCGACTTGGCTGAGTTAACCACGACCGGAGATGACAGTGAAGCACCGGTTGTAAAACTGCTGCAATCTATTTTTGAAGATGCGGTGCAGGCGAGAGCATCTGATATACATATTGAACCAGACGAAAGTGTGGTACGAATCAGGCAGCGTATAGATGGCATTCTGCAAGAGCAGGTGATGAAAGAGACACGAATCAATGCCGCCCTGGTACTGCGTTTGAAGTTGATGTCGGGCTTAAATATATCCGAAAAAAGAATTCCTCAAGATGGACGCTTTAACGTTAGGGTTAAGGCGCGGTCAGTGGATGTGCGTCTATCGACGATGCCTACGCAATATGGCGAGTCCGTGGTGATGCGTCTTCTTGATCAGACCGAAGGTATTCTGGGGCTGGACAAGGTAGGTATGCCCCCCAAAATACTCGAGCGTTTTAGAATCGCAGTGACACGTCCGCATGGACTGGTACTGGTAACCGGGCCGACGGGGAGTGGTAAAACGACCACTTTGTATGGCGCGCTATCTGAATTGAACAAACCAGAAGTAAAAATTATTACCGCAGAAGATCCGGTTGAATATCGTCTTCCGCGAATTACTCAGGTACAGGTTAACCCAAAGGTGGGATTGAATTTTTCTACCGTACTTAGGGCCTGTTTGCGTCAAGACCCGGATATTGTTTTGGTTGGTGAGATGCGAGACCAAGAGACCGCAGAAATTGGCTTGCGGGCGGCAATGACAGGTCATATGGTGATGTCGACCTTGCATACCAATGACGCGATTGGCAGTGCCATGCGTTTGATTGATATGGGCGCAGAGCCTTATTTGGTAGCGAGTTCTTTGGGCGGGGTGCTGGCCCAGCGTCTTATCAGACGGGTATGCCCGAACTGTGCGACCGAGTATCACCCAACGGAACAGGAGAGAATCTGGCTAGGTAGTATGGTCGCTGAAGGTGAAATCCTACCAGATAATTTCACTGTTGGAAGCGGCTGTTACCAGTGCAGTGATACCGGCTATAAAGGGCGAGTAGGTATTTACGAGTGGCTAGAAATGGATGATCGTACTTTGGGGGCGCTTCGTCGTGCAGACCCGGATGCCTTTGCTGAAGCTGCCAAGATGAATGCTTATTACGAGCCCTTGGATCGGTGCGCCTTAGAGTATGCGCGTCAGGGTATTACGACGATTGATGAGGTCTTCAGAATTTCTGCAACCCTTGATGAATTGGGGGCAAGCTTGGACGATGAGCTGGAAATAGACCTGGATGAACTCGATGAGTAACTTACTTGAAGGGTGGCAGGGTTAATGGCTCGATTTCAATACAAGGGGCGTGATGCAAAAGGGGCCCAGGTTAGCGGTGAACTGGAGATAGCTTCAGAGTCAGCTGCTGCCAATGAGCTGCTTAAAAAAGGTATTACTCCGGTTCAAATCAGTGAGCTGCAGGAAGCGTCAAAAAGTTTGGGCAGTATAAATATACAGCTGATCAAACCCAAAGTGACGCTTGATGAGCTGATTATTTTTTGTCGGCAAATGAATGCTTTGGCTCGCGCCGGTATTCCTATTATACGTGCAATGAAAGGCTTGGCGGATTCAACCAAGTCAGAAGTGCTTCGCGAGACACTCTTTGATGTTTCTCAGCGCCTAGAGTCAGGTGTGAATTTAGCTTCATGCATGCAGGCCCACCCCAAGGTCTTTTCTGATTTGTTTATTAGTATGATTCACGTAGGTGAAAATACAGGTCAACTTGAGGAAGCCTTTAAACGATTAAGTGAGAGCCTGGAAATGGAGCGTGATACACGTAAACGTATCAAGCAAGCGACTCGCTATCCAACCATGGTTATTTCTGCGATCTTCATCGCCTTGTTTATTGTTAACTTGTTCGTTATTCCAAAATTTGCCAGTGTCTTTGCCAAATTTGGTGCAGACCTGCCGCTACCGACTCAGATACTTGTGGCGACCTCTGAGTTTTGTTTGGCTTACTGGTGGCTGATTATCGGTCTTATTTTTGCGGGAATATATGCCTTTAAACAGTGGGTGGCGACGGAGAATGGCAATTATATTTGGGATAGGAAAAAACTCGGCTTTCCAATAGTAGGGGTTTTATTTGAACAGATCGCCTTATCACGATTTACCCGAAACTTTGCCATGATGCTCGCTTCCGGCATGCCGATTACTCATGCTTTGGCGATTGCAGCGGAGGCCTCGGGGAATAAGTTTATCGGTAAACGAATTATTGATATGAAAGTGGGAATAGAGCGTGGCGATAGCCTATTAAGAACGGCGCGTGCTACCGAAATATTTACCCCCTTGGTATTGCAGATGATGGCGGTTGGTGAAGAGACCGGCTCGATCGATAGCCTATTGGATGAAGTGGCAGACTTTTATGATGAAGAAGCAGACTACTCGTTAAAGCGCTTGTCTGAAGCAATCGAACCAATATTAATCGTTGCAATGGGCGGCATTGTCTTGGTCTTGGCATTAGGCGTCTTCTTGCCAATCTGGGACTTGGGCCAGGCAGCAATGGGACGGTAGACAGCGTGTATAAAGCGGAAGAAAAAACTGTTTATGAGCGCAGTTTCGGCAATCGCTATTTTGTGGTCGCAGTGAGCCTTCTGATTATTGTGTTCGCCTTGAATTGGTTGGCTGAACGTTTGAATCAAGAGCTAGTGAATGCCGAGCGTGTACAGTTTATTCATAGGCTTAAAGAACTCAATGCTGCTGTTACCTTGATGCAGGCATCTCTGGTGGCCCAGGATAGGCCGCAAGCAATGGCAGAGTTTGTGGGCGCAAATCCGATGAACTGGGTTCAGGATGACGTGACGCACTATGTTGGAGAGCAAGCTTTAGAGGAAAGTCAGCACCTAGCGGGTGTTTGGGTATTTGACCCAAAACTAAGAGATATTGCTTATCAGCCGCGCGATGTGTCAGTAGAGAGTTTGCGAGCGCAATTGCAGGGGGAGTTCTCAAGGATTGTTAGCGATGAACCTGAATGGCAGCGCCAAAGATATTCGCAATGGTTGCAATTTAGAGTAGTTGGTCTATTGTCAAAGGATAAAGTTCAAGCGAATAAACATTCAGAATATGAAGGATTAGTTCTGCAGCTCATGCCGTAAACCATGAGCGCAGTTTCTGAAGCAGGTACTTGGTTTTCAAAAACGGGTTTTCAAAAACAGGTTTCAATTTACATTGATGAAGAGAGTTTGAAGTTATGAAAAAAATGTCCGGCTTTACATTAATTGAGTTAGTGGTCGTGATTGCCGTGCTAGCTATTCTTGCTGCGGTGGCCTTCCCGAAGTTTGCTGAGATTTCTGATGAGGCGCATCGATCGGCTGTTGAAGGCGCTGGTGGTAGTTTTACCTCGTCGGTTTCACTGGTTAGAGCCCAGTGGCTGGCAAACGGTACCCGTACCGCCATTACAGACTTACCTGGATATGGTGAACCAGATAATGTTATCGATGTTAGTGTCGATGGCTGGCCAACAGGCGTAAATGGTAACACCAACCCCAGTGGAATGACCGCTGCTGAGTGTAATGCACTGTGGGGGGCATT
>NZ_LWFE01000997.1:0-4138 GCF_001635675.1 Oleiphilus sp. HI0061
TAAAAGACATGGTAAATAGTATTGTTAACGCAAAGGGGAGTGCTGTCGTTGCCCACCCCAGAAAATACAATATGACCCTGACTAAGCTGCGCAATATGTTGGTAGAATTTAAAGCGCAGGGAGGCGAAGGCATTGAGGTAGTTACCTCAGGGCAGAAGCAAGGGGAAGTCGGGATGCTTAGTGATTTGTGTCAGCGAATGGGGTTGAAAGGTTCAATCGGTAGTGACTTTCATTCGCCTGAATATCGCTGGGCTGAACTTGGGCGTATTCCTTCATTGCCAAAAAGTGTTCTGCCGGTATGGCAGGAGTGGGAGGCTTTTCAGTCTCTCGAGCTACAGTAAGAAAAGAACAATTCAAAATTATTAAGATTCATAAGGGCTCAAGTGATTAGAGTCTATAAAAAAGATGGAGAGAGAAAATGACACTATGTCCAATCGCAATGGTTTCTGGTTGTAAGTCTTGCCCGGTATTTAAGGTATGTCCGGGTAAATCAATAATTGGTGACAGCAAAAAGGAAGAGCCGGCTAAGCCAGAAAAGGAAGGATCTAAGGAATCATAAATGTTATAAGTAGGGGCTGCTGTGCCTCGCAGAGGGGTAGCAGGGGGCGACTCTTGGCTATTCCTCCTACTTGGCGAAATGTTGAAACGAAATAATTGACCTTTTTCTATGAATAATCTCCCTTTCGGAAGGTATCGTTTACCTTCATGGTGTCAGGCTTTGCTCGGTATTTGTCACCAATTACCGGTCAATAACTGGTTTGCTAAGCGTCTAGCCTTTCTAATGCGAAAGCCTGTATTGATGCGCAAGCAATCACCTATCGATGTTCAGGTAGAAGGTTTAAAGTTCAGGTTGTTTCCCAAAGGAAACTTATCCGATAAGCGCTTATTAACTATGCCTGGCTTGCTCGATGGCCAGGAGCGACGTTTTTTGGCGTCCGTCTTGAGTGATGGGGCTACAGTTCTAGATGTAGGTGCGAATATCGGCGGTTATGGTTTGCTACTTGCGTGGGAGCGGAAAGACCTAAAGCTTGTTGCTGTAGAGGCGCACCCAGAGCTCGCTGCTCGCTTGCAGCGGCATGTCGAATTTAATCAGCTTCAATCTCGCTGTAAGTGTTTGCAGCTTGCGGCTAGCCCGCAAAACTCATTGGTTAAACTCTATCTCGATGAGGTGAACCAAGGTTGTAATTCTTTGTCGGAAGGGGTTGAGCACCCTGAGAGAGTCAGCACTTCAATTGATGTAAAGGGTTTGACTATTAGTGAGATTTTGGCGCTTGCTGATATTGACAAACTCGAGCTGCTTAAAATGGATATTGAAGGTTTCGAGTTTCCTGTGTTGGAAAGCTTCTTAAATCACGCAGAAGAAGCTGCCTGGCCCAAATACCTGCAGCTAGAGCAGCATAAAGATGCAGCACTAAGCCCAGCGGTTTCTATGGCGCTATCGAAGGGTTATATAAAGGTGCTGCAAACCCGAATGAATGTGATTCTTGAAAAGCGCTAAAGGATAGATACGCCTTCTTTAGCGAGCATGTCGATTAGCCTAATCAAAGGTAGTCCAATCAGTATGTTTGGATCTTTGCCCTCAATAGACTCAAATAACGATATGCCCAAGCCTTCCATTTTAAAGCCTCCCGCACAATCATAGGCTTGTTCGCGTTCTATATAATTGATTAGCTGCTGCTCATTTAGCTTACGAAATTTGGTGGCGTAGCTTTCAACAGCGCTTTGATATTTGCCGGTCTTCGTATTGAGCAGGCACAAGCCTGTATAAAAGTATGCAGTTTTGCCTTGGCAGAGTGTTAGCTGCTCAAGATTGCGTTCTTTATTTAGGGGTTTTCTAAGTATTTGCTCGCCCAAGCATGCGACTTGATCAGAGCCAATGATTAGCGAATTAGGGTGGGATGCAGCCAGTGCTTGCGCTTTTCTTATGGATAAACGCTCGGCCATTTCCTTATAGTTTTCATTAGGGAGGTGAGACTCATCAATGTCAGGAGATGCACACTTGAAGTGCTGAATTATTTTTTCTAGAAGCGCCTTTCTATAGGTGCTGGAAGAGGCGAGTACGATGTCCATAGATATCCTTGTATTGCAGGAAGTTGCATTGCTAAAGCGCAGTGGCCAACAAAAAGCGCTTGTCTTTTTAAATCAATGTCAAAAATACACTTATTTCCTTTGACAATACAGGTCTTCGGCCCTAGAATTGCCCGCTTATGTCTGATCACTCGTTACCCAAGACGCTCGACCCCTTTAAATATGCAGACCAGAATAAGGATTTGCAGGGGCATATAGCGGTACATCTCATGTCTAGGCTGACTTCAATGTTAGTGGATTCTGAGGGTGTCGTTAATATTGACTTGGAATTTGGACGGGATGAGCAAAGGCTGCGTATATTGAAGGGCAAGCTTTCAGCTGAATTGAACTTGCTTTGCCAGCGCTGCTTACATCCGGTCAAAAAGACAATAAGTTCTGAGTTTCAGCTCGGAATTGTAATGAGTGACGAGCAAGCGCAAAACCTTCCGCGTGTTTATGAACCTTTATTGGTGGAAGATGAAAAGCTTGTTTTACTGGATGTGATAGAAGAAGAATTGATCCTGAGTTTGCCAATGTTCGCTTATCATGATGATTGCGAACCTGAAGAGTATAACGAAGGTGATATTGAAGAGAGTGTTGAAAGTGAGGTCGAAGAGACCAAAGAGAATCCTTTCAGCGTGCTTTCAGAACTGAATTTAAAGAAATAATCGGTGAGCTAAGCTCATCAATTGATTTGAAATACCCGCGGGAGAACAAATATGGCTGTTCAAAAAAGTAAGAAAACTCGTTCAAGACGTGGCATGCGTCGTTCACATGACGCGCTAGGCACTGCAACTTTATCTGTAGATCCAACTACAGGTGAGAAGCACTTGCGTCACCACGTTTCTGCTGACGGCTTCTACCGTGGCAAGAAAGTAATTGAGACATTAGAAGACTAGTACGTAAATACTAGTTTCTGAAGACGGCGAAATGTCTGTAGGAATCACCATTGCAGTTGATGCAATGAGTGGCGATGATGGCCCTCAGGTTGTTGTCCCTGCTGTTTTTGCCTATCTTGAAAAGCTTCAGTCAAATGATGCTTCTCAAGCGTCTCCGGCAGCCAGCTGCCAAAGCAAAGCCTTCAATATCATCCTTGTTGGAAAACAGGTTGAATTGGAGGCTTTGTTGCACTCCTACCCAGAAAATCCATCAATATCGATTGTTCACGCCGAAACCGTTGTCTCTATGGATGACCGTCCTTCTCGTGTGCTGCGCAGTAAGCAAGATTCCTCGATGGCTGTGGCACTCCAACTGGTCAAGTCTGGTCAAGCTCAAGCTTGTGTAAGCTCAGGAAATACCGGTGCTTTGATGTTGTTAGGGCGATCAATACTGGGAACCTTTCCCGGTATAGATAGGCCCGCGATTACTAAAATGTTTCCTTCTCAAGGTGGTGGCTGTTTCGTTCTGGACTTAGGTGCAAATGTTGATAGTTCGGCCGAACATCTTCTCCAGTTTGCAATCATGGGCCAAGTATTAGCAAAAATTACCAAAGGCGTTGAAAATCCCCGGGTGGCACTGTTAAATGTTGGGGGTGAAAGTATTAAGGGTAATGAGCAGGTTAGGTTAGCCGCTTCGTTAATAGAGGAAAGTGAAGCGCTCAACTATATCGGCTTTGCTGAAGGCGGCGATATCTTTCGTTCCTATGCAGATGTTATCGTTTGTGATGGCTTTGTTGGTAATGTGGCGCTAAAAAGTGCTGAGGGTGCTGCCAAAATTCTGCTTTCCGGTATAAAAGACTTTTTCAAAGAGTCATGGTACCGGAAGTTGCTGGGTCGTCTCATGCTGCCTTTGCTGGCAAAGACATTGAAGCAGCTAGACCCAGACACTCACAATGGGGCTATCTTCCTTGGTCTGCAAGGCGTTTTGGTTAAAAGTCACGGGCATGCTAATGCGAAGTCTTTTGAGCAAGCGGTTGATCTTGCCTATAAAGAGGCGGAAGCTAATCTGCCGGAGCTGATTAATAGCGAGCTGGAAAAGGTTTTGCTATAGCGCTGGTCTTGGTGGCTATGCGTCGCTAATTATTTGAATATCCAAGTCAAACTATCTAAAAGGTGAATTTTGTGACAACTGT
>NZ_LWFE01000998.1:0-8102 GCF_001635675.1 Oleiphilus sp. HI0061
AAGTTACTTAACCAATGCGTTATTGGTTTAAGGGCTGATTTTGATAAAGGTTTTGTGCTGATGCACCCCGTTGGTGTTGTCATCAATTCCAATGTTCAAGGTGGACAGCGGATAGTCGTCGAGAGTGGTGTTGTAATCGGCGGTGAAAAAGGAAAAACACCTTGCCTGGGGGGAAATATTTTTATTGGTGCTGGCGCGAAGGTTATTGGTGGTGTCAGTGTAGGGGATAATACCAAAGTCGGTGCGAATGCTGTCGTGGTGAAGGATGTGAGTCAAGGGGATACAGTTGTTGGTATTCCTGCTAAGCCTGTTAAAAGAGTGAAAAAGATTGATGCTTGAAATGATATTTTGGATATCTCTCGCTTTAGTGGTTTATAGCTATGCGCTATATCCGCTTGTACTAATTTGCTTGAGCAGTTTCCGGCAGGCCAAAAAAGATATGTCATTTGTCCTGAAGAAAGACTCTAGAAGAGCAGATAATGTGCTTGAGAGTGATTTACCTGCTGTGGGTGTGATTATATCTGCCTTCAATGAGAGCGACTGTATTGCTGACAGAGTTAAAAACCTTCAAGAATTAAATTATCCAAAAGATAAAATTAAGTATTATATTGGCTCTGATGGTAGTAAAGATGATACCTCAAGCATTTTGTCAGCTATTGAAGATCCAAACCTGGTATTCATTGATTTTGAGGAAAATCGTGGTAAAGCTTCTGTTTTAAATGACTTGGTAAATCAAGCTGAAGAGGAGTTGCTAGTTTTTTCAGATGCGAATACAGAGTTTCAGGCGGATTCTATTCGTATGCTCGTGCGGCATTTTCAAGGGGATAACCAGGCTGACGCAGTGTGTGGAGAGCTGGACCTATATGCGGAAGAGACTGGTGAAAACTTAGATAGTGCCTACTGGCAGTATGAAAGAATATTGAAGTTTAATGAGTCTAGAATTTCGGCTTTATTAGGGGCAAATGGAGCGATTTACCTTATTCGTAAGCAGCTTTATAAGCCGATACCTCCCGACACTGTAGTAGATGACTTTACGATTGTTTTTCAGGTTGCTGTCGATGGCGGCGTTGTTAAATACGAGCCTGAAGCGGTTGCTCGTGAAGAGGTTGCGCCTTCTTCAGCTGATGAATATAAGCGTCGTGTTCGAATTGGTGCTGGAAATTTTCAGGCTTTCAGTCGCTTTTTGGCAGTGCTGAGTCCTCAGTATGGTGCCTTATGGTTCTCATATATCTCTCATAAAGTACTTCGCTGGCATGCACCGCATTTATTGCTTGTTGCCTTTTTCTGTTCGTTGGTTCTTTCATTTAACTCTTTCTTATACTCAAGTTTATTCATTATTCAGTTATTAGTTTATTTTGCTAGTTACCGTTGTAGAGACTCACTGATTTCAAACAAGTTGGTCAAGCTGGTTATCTTTTGGGTGAATATGAATTTTGCTTTAGGGCACGGAGCTTTGCGCTACTACAGTGGTGGTGTTAAAGGAACATGGGATAGCACAAATCGCTAAGGTTAGGCTTAGAAAAGGAAGGGGAATATTTTGTTTGGTTTGATTAGTGGTCTGGTAGTGTTATGTCTAGCGGTGTTCGCATTGGCTGTTGTCATGATACGAAAAAAGAACATGCACATATGGTTGGGGCATTATATTTCTATCAGGCTTAAAGGTAAGCCAAAGGTAGATGGGCCAGTGCACATCATGTTTTGTTTTGTGGATCACTATGAACCTCAGTGGGGGCGCCCGAATAGTCTAGAGGTTGAGCGGCAACGAGTTGATCGTTGGCATCAGGAGTATCCTGCTGCTTTTGGCCATATTCTAGATGCTGATGGTTGCTTGCCTAAGCATAGTTATTTTTACCCTGAAGAAGAATATCGTAAAGAACACTTGGATAAGTTGCAGGACCTTTGTGCTCAAGGTTTTGGTGAGCTTGAAATACATTTGCACCATGAAGATGATACGAGTGATAACCTGCGTGAAACATTGACTCGTTTTGCAAAAACCTTAAATGAAGAGCATGAAGGCTTGGCTGTTAATCCGGAAACTGGTTTGCTCTCTTATGGTTTTATTCATGGCAACTGGACTTTGGATAATTGTCATCCGGAAGGTAAATGGTGTGGGGTCAACGACGAGTTGATTGTGCTAAAGGAAACAGGTTGCTACGCAGACTTTACCCTGCCTTCTGCTCCCAGTGAGACCCAAACCTCAACGGTAAACTCGATATATTATGCTACTGACGACCCATTGCGGCCTAAGTCTCATGATAAAGGAGTGAAGGTAAAAGTGGGGCGTGAGTCATCTGGTGATTTGATGATTATCCAGGGGCCTCTGTGCCTGAACTGGAAAGAGAGAAAATGGGGGGTTATGCCGAAAATAGAAGCGGGTGATGTTCGCAAGTCAATACCCCCTTCTGAACACCGTGTTGATATGTGGGTGGATCAACATATTCATGTTGAGGGGCGGCCGGAATGGGTATTCGTCAAAATACATACACATGGTACGCAAGAGATGGATATCGATACATTGTTAGGTGAACCTACAGTAAAAATGTATGAGTACCTGGCTTCAAAATATAATGATGGCGAGAAGTATAAGATGCATTTTGTTTCATCAAGAGAAATGTATAACATCGTAAAAGCTGCAGAAGCAGGAAAGACGGGTAACCCTAATAAATTCCGAGATTTCTTGATACCTAAGCCTAAGGGGGTTTAAAAAAGCTTGTCATTTTATTGACGTATTTAGGTGTCATTAGTGTTGGCTATTCGTCGCGCAGTGTGTTGAATTAGTCTAAGTAAAATGCTTTTAAGAGCGTTAGAGTAGTGGTTACAAAATTAATGTATTTTTTGCTAGATATGTCTGCAGCTTGACCTACTTTTGTTATGTAAGGGTCAAACTTTTTTACATTTGTCATTCGTTAAGAATTTTAAGAGGTACATCACGATGAAAGCTTTAAGATCGTGTTTTATGAGATATAGTGCTGGAGCATGTCTACTCATAGCGGGGACATCAGTTCATGCGTTAAATACGCAGATCACCTTACAAGCTGATAGTGAAGTAACGCCGACAAACTCTGAGGTCGTCACCTTTGGTTTGCCTCTGGCAGCGGGTGAAGTGACTGATATTTCGGAAATCAAGGTTCTGAATGGTTCAACGGAATTAGCAGCCTACGTTGAAGGTGGCTTACGTTACCATTGGTCTGATAACTCTATTCGTTCGGTGACAATCCAGCTGCAAAATGTCGATATGACCGGTGGTAATATAGACCTGACAATTACAGATGGTGGTGCAGCAGTCACACGCTTGTCTGAAGTTGCACACTCTCTAGGTTGGGCGGCTGCAGGCGCAGATAAAAATAACCTGCCTTACCCACGAATTTTTGCCTTGCACGATACAAGCTATTTGTCCGAGTCAGGCCTGATTCCTCCTTATGTGCCCTCAAGTGGTTCGTCAGACGGTTTTGAGCAATACCAAGTAGGGCAGTTCGAAAATTGGGCTGGTGGGCTTGATTATAGCGCTTCCAGTGGAGGTAATTGGTTGTTTGATCGATCAAGTGCCATGTTCAAAGCGTATATGTCTACTGGGCGGGTAGAATTCTTAAAAGAGGCATTCCTATCGAAGCAGTTCTACTTCTCGCATGTGCGGAATGATGGAACGGCCCCGGCAATGGCTGGTGGTGATGGTTGTTTTACATTTGGTGGTGTTGCTTGTGCTGATGGGAAATATATTGCTCCGCAGCAGGCTAAATTGAGCTGGGCCCTTACTGGCGATGATAGTCAATGGGATGATCCATTAATTACCAATATGGCGTTACAATCTGACTTGGGATGGAATCAATATGGTACGAGAGACACCTTTAATAACGAGAATGAAGGTTTTACTGAGCGCGGGGCAGGTATAGCAGGACTAGCAGAGATTAATGCCTATGAAATGACGGCTGATTCAACGGTTTTAGCTCACCTTAATGAGCGAATTAACTCTCTGAAAGATATGCAGCAAACTGAAAAAACCTGGGATGTAGAAAATGGTTGGACACCGAAAAGTGGTGGCTTTACTCATAATATCGATGTTCACGAAGGTGTGCATAATGAGGGGAGTGCACCATTAGGTGATAGTAGCTCTAGAGGCTTCTCAGCATGGATGACTGAGAATATCGTAGATTTCCTCTGGCAAGCTTACTGGATAACAGGAAATACCGATGCGCCAGAAATGCTAAGACGCATCGCGTCTGCAGTTGAAAATTATGGCTTTACCTCGAATTACAATTCAGAGCTAGGACAGTATGTAAGGAAGGAGGGTTTTACCGGGTATAATAAAACTAAGAGCTGTAATACTACCGGTGCCGAAACAGACTTAGTTTACATGGCGAGTGCTCATGCCCCGTTATCATCTCGGATTAGTGATGACTGGTGGCCCTATTACTCTGATACACATAATATTGAAACAGTTTTGACTCTCGGTGCAGGTTACTACTTTGAAACCGATGAGGCTAAAAAGGTTCAGCTTTCTACTCGAATCGGTAAGATTATCGAAGGCTGGGTAAACCCGAACTGCGCAGAGGTCTTTAGCAATGTTTATAGGCTTTTCAATTGGCAGCATCGTTCTAACTCTGTTCGTACATGGCAGTGGGTTGCAGAGCAAAGTGGCGTAGAGGTTGTGACTCCAGCACAAAGTTTACCACTGGCTCCAGGTTTATTTGTGGCTCGAATAGTTAGTACAGGTGGTACGGATTCTGGCAGCACAGGTGGTACAGATTCCGGCAGCACAGGTGGTACAGATTCCGGCAGCACAGGTGGTACAGATTCTGGCAGCACAGGTGGTACAGATTCTGGCAGCACAGGTGGTACAGATTCTGGCAGTACAGGTGGTACAGATTCTGGCAGTACAGGTGGTACAGATTCTGGCAGTGCAGGTGGCGATATCATCCCTGTTTTTGTAGCGACGGCATCTTGCTCGGCTGGGGATGATCCTCACTGGCAATGTGGTGGTCAGTGGAGCGATATTCAGAATGTCGCTGATAGTGACTTTATCGCAATATGCCCGGGCGCTGAAGGCGGAAATTACTCTGATTGTGCTGACGATGATACATTTGTTTTATTCTCAAACGTTACTTCAAATGATGGCTTTTTTGTTTGCTCTGATGATGTCAACCTTGGGGGCGGGCGTAATGGATGCAGTGGCTCTAAATATGTAAGAGAAGCTAATTTTGGGAGTATTGATAGCGTTGTTACTGAACAAGGAGGTAGCGATGACTCTTCTGCTGGTACTGGTGGCGGTGAAAATAATGACTCTTCTGTAGGTGCAGGTGGTAGTGAAGTCTCCTTCGCTGATGTGACGATTAATGCTTTTCCAGATTTTATAAGTGGTCAGGCAGCTGTAGTGGCACCTTTTGAAGCAGATCTTGCACACCTTAATGCAGATGGCTGCCTAGATGCATTTATTACTTCTCATGCAACTACTGATCCTGATGGAATATATATACAGGACAATGCTGGAGGTGTGTGTCAGGGGACATTTAGCTACTTAGCGAATGATTATTCTATAAGCGGGCCTTCTAATAGGCGGATTACTTCATGGGTAATGCTGTTAGACCTAGATGGTGATTCCGATACTGATATATTAGGGGCCGATGTAGATGGTAACCCTTCTTTAGCTGCTCTTATGAATAGCGGCGAAGAAAGCTACTCAGGAGTTTCAGGCTGTTTATATGATGTTGATCGATGTTTGCCGATAGATTTTAATGGGGATGGAGATATTGAACTTATTTCAGCGCCTTTGGTTGGAGTTGGTTTTAATTCTAGTTTAAATAGCGTTAATGCAGGTACAGGAATATTTGGATCAATATATAGTTGGCCAGAAAGAACTGTTTTATATACTCCTGATTGGAACAATATATCTGAGCCAAATTTAACGCGTGCATGGTCGACCTCTTTAGTTTTTGATGCTAACAATGATTCATACCCTGATATGGTTAATCCTCAGCTTAACTTGATTTGGTTTAATAGTCCTTCAGGATTTTCAGATGCAGTTTCTGGAAATTTTGTAGCCTCCTCATCAATGTTTGATACTTCTTATTCTATTGACTCGGCGCAACACTCAAACCCACACCAACAGATACCAATTGACTACGATAATGATGGTGATTTGGATATCTTTAAGATTAGAGTGTATAAAGGCGGAAATAATTCTATTGATTTAGCGGATGGCGACAATGATGGTGATGGTATATGGTTGCTTGAGAATGACGGGACGGGCAGGTTTACCGATGTTTCAGTTACTGAGTTGTCAGGGTTAACTCTAAACTCTTTAACGTATCAAACTACATATGCAGGCTTAGGTGCTGGAGACTTCAATAATGATGGTTTGACGGATATTAGAGCTGATTGGCTAACTGGAGGGGGCTTTGAAGCGCCTTGTGGCATACTTATTAATGGTGGAACAGGGAACTGGAAGAAGGAAGCGTATTCATGCGGAAATGTTTTAAGTACGTCTGGTGGAAGAGTAGCTGCAGCAGGTGGGGCTTCTAAAACTGTGGTGGCGCATGGCGATTACGATAACGACGGTCGTTTGGATTTATTTTCCTCTAATTCTCAACCTAGCGCTAATAAAGATACCCTTAATTTGTTACGTAACACGGGACCAAGTAATAACAATTGGTTAGCATTCCAGGTTAAGGATGCGCCGACTACAGAAGGCTTGCACTCAAGAGTAGTGATACGAAACTCTGAAACTGATAATATTTTGTGTACGAGAGAGATTTATATTGCGCAACAATACGGTGGTTCGAGCGAGCATTGTGGTCTTGGTAGCGTAAGTACTGTGGACATCTCTGTTCAGTACCCTAATGGAGGAAGACTAGTTTCCTATCAAGATGTTGGTGTAAACCAGTTTTTGATGCTGAGGTTAGATGGCTCAGCAGAAGTATGGGCCCCAGGTTCAGGTATGTAGTCTAATTTCTTTATAGAAACTGCGCAAAGTTTCACTTTGTGCAGTTTTTTTTTACCTAGTAATTACTGATAGAATACAAGGATAGCTTAAACCTTGATATTAAATGGATGTACTTTGTGTCAATAAATTATACTGCTTCGCTTGACGGCCTGAGAGGTTATGCTGTTTTATCGGTAATACTTTTTCACTGTGGCATACTCTATTGGGGGTGGCTTGGTGTACAGCTATTTTTTGCACTCTCGGGTTTTCTAATAACCTTGAGCTTATTTTCAGGCAAGGAAAAGAGTTTTAAGCTATATCTTAAAAACTTTTATGTTCGAAGAGCTTTGAGGATTTTTCCTCTATACTTTTTATTCCTATTTATCGTGTTCATAATCTCCTTAGTGGTCGGTGAGTCTTTAGATCAACGAGGCTGGCTTCATCTTCTTACCTATACTTTCAATATCTATAGAGCCTCTGAGTCTTACTCTCACTCAGAATTATATGGTCATCTGTGGTCGTTGTCAGTCGAAGAACAGTTTTACCTTATATGGCCATTTGTGATCTATTTCTACTCTAGGGGCTTGAAAAGTTTAATTGTTTCTCTTTTATCGTTCTATCTTGTGGCAAAGCTCTTGTTAATGCTTTTAGTGTCTTGGGGTGCCTTAGATCGTGACTTTGTAGTAACGCAGCTTTATTTTCAAACTTTCTCACAAGCAGATGCGTTTTTGTATGGCTCTCTCGTTGCTCTGATTCATAAGAATGGTGGGCAAGCTCCATATAAGTTTTGTATGAGTGTCGTTGTTGCTGTCACTTTATTTTGTGTGATCGGGGAGGTTTTGGCTCAGCAATCACTATTTTCTGCAATGAGACTAATGTCTTCACCGGCTATGTTTGATAATAACTGGGGGTTTGGTATTGGTTATACTATAGTAGGCTTCTCCTCGTTAGCACTTATACTATACGTGTTGTATTCCTCGTCAAAGCTCAAAGCTATATTATTCCCCCTGTGTCAGGATAGTTGTCGCCTCTGTTAATTTTTAATAATTGAATAGGAGGCGGTAAGAGAATATGAGTGAAGCATTATTCAAAAGAGTTTAAAGAAGCCATTGTTAAGAAGTGGCTTGAAAGTGGGTTATCATTAAGAACGTTTTCAGCCCAGGAAAACATAAACCTATCCACCTTG
>NZ_LWFE01000999.1:0-4446 GCF_001635675.1 Oleiphilus sp. HI0061
TAAGTCCTGAGTTCGGGTATTAAAGCTGGGAAACGTGCCTACGACACCGTTTTTACATGCATTGATCACCAGTTTAGGGCTAGAGACCAAAAACATCGGCGCGCAGATAACAGGCAAGCTTAGTTTGTTTTCGAATAAGGCGGGTATTGGCATTTTTTCTATCTCAATGTAAAAGCTATTTTTGGCAGAACCGCTTCTATCGTCGGCTCGGCAATGTGCCCATATGCTTGGCAATAATTCCGAGCATCATCTCATCACTACCACCGGCTATCGATAGTATCCGCGTATCACGATAGGCTCTGGCAGCAGGATTATCCCACATAAAACCCATGCCTCCCCAGTATTGAAGGCAGCTATCACTTACTTCACGCCATAACCTGCCCATTTTTAATTTAGCCATGGATGCCAGGTAGGTCGCGTCTTCACCTTCAATATGTTGCTGACAAGCTCTCCAAGTCAGCGCTCTGAGCGCCTCAACTTCGGTTTGCAACTCTGCCAAGCGAAAGTGCACCACCTGATTGTTTAATATCGGCTGGCCAAAGGTCTCCCTATCTCGGCACCAATCCCGGGTATCACTGATAATTCGCTCCATTCCCTTTAGTGAACTCGCAGCGGCATACATTCGCTCTTCTTGAAACTGCATCATCTGCATAGCGAAACCTTTGTTCTGTTCGCCTATTCGATAGCGCTTAGGTACGCGAACATTATCAAAGAATATCTGCCCCGTATCACTGGCGCGCATACCGAGTTTATCCAAAGGCTTTGAGATCTCGATACCCGGTGAATCCAAAGGCACAATGATCATTGATTTATTTGCATGAACACTGCCTTCAGAAGTGTTGGCAAGTAAACAAATCCAATCACCTTGCGTCGCATTCGTGATCCACATCTTACTGCCATTGATAAGGTAGTCATCACCGTCACTTTTAGCGGTCGTTTTTAAACCTGCAACATCTGAACCTGCCCCAGCTTCACTAACCCCGATACAAGCAACCATATCTCCAGCGATGGCTGGCGCCAAAAAATCACGTTTTAACTCATCACTACCAAAACGAGCCAAAGCAGGCGTGGCCATGTCTGTTTGCACACCAATCGCCATGGGCAAGGAACCCCCATAGGCTCGGCCAATTTCCTCAGCAAACACCAGGTTATAACTATAATCTAAACCTGCACCACCATTCGCTTCGGGTTTATGTATACCCAACAAGCCCAGGTCACCCATTTTCTTGAATAGTGAATGTAAAGGCGCTTTGCCTGCCTGCTCCCACTCATCAACAAAAGGGTCCATTTCCTGATCAACAAAGGCTCGCACTGTTTTGCGTAAGGCTTCATGTTCAGACGTGAATTTCATGCTCATCTCCAATATAAGATCTAACTAACGCAATCTTAAGAATCGAAGACAAAAAGAAACAGCGTGACTCAGGACATATAAATGGCCAAACGGGCCATAAAGGTAAATAATACCCCAATATCTTCTGGAGATTATGATGCTAAAACATGTCACGCTTTATGCCTGCGAGAATGCAATGGGCTTAAGTTTAGGCCTTAGTCATGATGTATTTGCCTTTGCCTCCATGCTACAAAAAAAGCTTTTGGGCGAGGCTATATCTATCTCGCTAGTTACCTTAGATGGCAAAGCTATTTCATCATTCAGCGGCTTAAGCATTACACCTGATCAGGCACTAGGCGATATCAAACATACAGACCTGGTCATTCTTCATGGAATCTGGGGTAACATGGAAGCGTTGCTAATCGATCAGCGCCCCTTATACCCAAAGCTTAGGGAGTGGCACGAGCAAGGTATCCCGATTATGGCTGCGACAACCGGTTCCTACTTTCTGGCAGAGGCGGGGCTCTTGGATGAGCGAATCTGTACCACGCATTGGCATAAGCAAGAAGAGTTCGCACAGAAGTACCCCAAAATCGATCTTCGCCCCGATCGTTTTATTACCGCTACCGGGGAACTGTATTGCTCTGCAGGAATGAATGCAGCCATGGAGATCATGATCTATCTGCTTTCACGCTTATCCTGCACTGAGGTTGGCGAAGCCGTAGAAAGTACTTTTTTGGTCGATTTCAGACGAGCCTACTCCGGCGAATTTGCCTCCATTGGTAAACAAACCTACCATCAAGACGACGCTATTCTGTCTATCCAGCAGTGGCTTGAAATCCACTTCATTGAGCCCCTTTCTATCGAGCAACTTGCCACAAAAGCAAATATGAGTGTACGCACCTTTAAACGTCGCTTTAAAGAAGCAACGGGCGAATCACCTCTTAGCTATATTCAACACTTAAAAATTGAGCAGGGAAAAGAGCACCTCAAACATAGTGATCAAAGTGTCGCAGAAATATCATGGAAGGTTGGTTATCAAGACCCTGGCCACTTCAATCGTTTATTTCAGCGAAAATATGGCCTAAGCCCCGCCGCTTGGCGTAAGAAGCTACGATAAATTTTGCTCACTACAATCAGCTAGACAAGTCCCTTGATTCAGCAGTGCCTTAGGACAGGGCTCTCTCTTCGAAACAAGCCTTTCAGTGCACACTAATAAGGCCCTCACTGATAGATCACACGCATAGGTTTTAGCTAATCTATTGAATAATAATAACAATTTCCAATGGCATAGCGCTTGCAGAAGCCCTTTATGAAATTTATTCCTCAGCTCAAACCTGACGCTGACCAACACAGTAAATAAAGGTGATTGTGATGAAGAAAGAAGAAGTGATCGAAGCAATTGTATTAGCTAAAAAATCTAAAGAACTTACCTGGGAAGGTATGGCAGAAGAAGTCGGCATGGGCTCAGTATGGCTCACCTCAGCTTGTCTGGGCATGAATAGTATGCCCGAGGACGTTGCAGATAAGGTTTGTGCCTTACTTGATTTACCGGACGAAGCAAAGCCTGCATTGATGGAATACCCGACTAAAACCTGGGATCAATCCATTCCTCAAGACCCTTTAATTTATCGGCTATATGAAATTGTCGGTGTCTACGGCGATACGCTAAAAGAAGTAATACAAGAAAAGTTTGGCGACGGCATCATGAGCGCAATTGACTTCAGTATGGATGTTGAAAAAGAAGAGAACCCGAAAGGTGATCGCGTCGTCTTAACCATGAATGGTAAGTTCTTACCCTACAAAGCCTGGTAGCTTAATCGAGTACGAGGCCAGAGCTTCGTACTCACTTTTATTTATTGTTTTTACTTAATAATTTCTCGAACCCTATTTAAACAATTTTTAGTTCTCTATGAATGACAGTAGGCTGGACCGTCTTAGCCTAAGAGGACCTTTAACCCGATCAATATCAAAATCGTCCCACCTAACACTTCAGCTCGACTTTCGAGCCAAGTGCCTGTTTTCTCGCCAAGGTAGACTCCGGCAAAGCTAAATAGTGCAGTGGTTATAGCTATGAAAGTACAGGCTAGAAATCCGTTAACGTTCAGCAACGTTAACGAAAAGCCCGCCGCCATTGCGTCGATACTGGTGGCAATACCTAGAATGAACATAGCACGATGAGTTATATGAGAAGGGACATTCTCTTCACCAGTTATAAGCGCTTCATAGATCATCTTAATACCAATAATCAAAAGCAATATAAACGATACCCAGGGAGCATAGGTTTCAGCAAAAACGAGAACACCTTTACCTCCTATAAAACCAATAAGGGGCATAAGGCCCTGAAAAAGGCCGAAGTAAATAGCGCACATTGTGGCAAGCTTTAGTGTGCCGACCGTTTTTTTTGAACCTAAACCAATAGACACAGCAAACGCATCCATACTTAACGCGATTGCCAGAAGTAACAATGCCAACAAAACGAACCCTTAGTTCAACTATATTTGGGTTGAGAAGTATACAAAACCTAGATGTTAGTGTGTTAAATGGATTTCTCAACGGGATTTATATTTCTTGTTTCTATGGTCGAAACTTTACCGGGCTGTGCATTCCCGCTTGGTAATGGCCTGGAATATTACAAGCAGCTTCTACTTCAGCCGCTTCTTCAAATGTCCATATGAGTATTTCTGTTTTGCCTGGTGCTACGGTAATTGCGTTGCCACCTGGACCGTGATGCATGTTGGGGTTCTTCATCATCATCTGGCCGTGCTCCATATGTTCGTCTTTGGTACCAATCGAAAATTCATGAGGCACAGCGCCTTTGTTGGTAATGATAAACTTGATCGTCTCGCCATTTTTTATATTGAACGGCTCGTGAACAAAGCGCATCGCGTCGTTCGCTTCAACGTTAATCACGCGATCCACTTCACTTTCTTGCCCTGGTTTACCCGCCAATGACTCTCCATGATGACCACCGTGAGCGCCACCATGGTGCCCCCCCCCATGATGACCTCCACCTTTTTGCCCGTCTTGCATGCCGTCTTTCATGTCGACACTCATGTGACCGTGCCCACCGGTATCGCCCATATGCTTTTCTTGCATCATTTTGTGGTGATCGT